>JALZAG010000134.1 GCA_030948445.1 Candidatus Dormiibacterota bacterium | reverse complement strand
GATGTCGAGCGCTGCCGGCGATCTCATTGGGTAACGACGTCGCGGCGGTGAGCTCGCTGCTGCGTGGTCCCGATCCCGACTCCGTGTGGTCTCAGCAGGTCGAGGTGTTCGGACGGCGCGGTGACATTCTCCTCGCTTTCGCTGGCGCGCCGCTGAGCGAGGCCGTGCGCAGGGCCCTGAGGGCTGCTCGGGACCGGGGGCTTCTGAGCGTCGTGCTGCTCGCCACCACGCTCGACTGCGCCAGCGGTGCGGATCATCAGTTGACCGTTGCCACCGACGACCGACACCTCGCGGAGGAGGTGAACCTCGCCACGTACCACATGCTCTGGGAGTTGGTTCACATCGTGCTCAATCACCGGGGCATCCCCAATCAGCTGCGGGGCGTCGACGACAGCGACGCTGCCGCTCATTGCATCACCTGCGCCGACACGCTGACTGCGGTCATCGTCGACTTCGTGAGCGGCAGCACGGCGACAGGGCGAGATGGAGAGGGGCATGTGGTGGAGGTGTCACTCGATCTCCTTGAGGACGTCGCGCCCGGCGAGGTCGTGCTCTGTCACGGCGGGGTGGCTCTGCAGCGCCAGGAGCGCAGCAGCGTTGTCGATGCCCTCTATCCGATGCTCAGCGAGCGGCCGTCGGCGACCCAAGAGGTGGTGCGCGGCCTTGCGACGGCCCCGCTGGAGAAGGCACGGGAGAGCAATCGCCTGCGCGGCGCTGTGCTGGACACTCAAGGCAACCGACTCGCGGAATGCGCTGTACAGCTGGCGGGGTTGGTGCGCAGCGGCGGGACACTACTCGTCCTCGGCAACGGCGGCAGCGCCGCAGCGGCCGCCGAGCTGGCGGCACTCTGCCTCGCCCCGCCGGCCGGCTTCTCGCCAATTGCCGCACTGGCACTGACCAACGATATCGCCACGGTGACCGCTGTCGGCAACGATGTTGGCTTCGCCGACATCTTCACCCGCCAGCTGATTGCGCTGGCTCGCGACGGGGACGTGATGATCGCCTTTTCGACCAGCGGCAGCTCGGAGAACCTGGTCCGTGCTGTGGAGTACGCCGGTCAGCGAGGGCTCGTCTCCGTTGCCATCGCCGGATACGATGGTGGTCAGGTGGCCCAGCAACCGACCCTCGATCACTCCTTTGTCGTCCCGTCAAACAGCGTTCATCGCATCCAGGAGGTGCAGGCGACAATCGCCCACACCCTGTGGCGCATGGTGCACGCCAACCTGGTGGAACACTGACATGTGCCTGGCCATTCCCGTCCGACTGATTGACTACACCGATGATCAACGCCAGTACGGAAAGGTCGAGTTGGGCGGGGTCGTCCGTCTCGTCAACACCACCATGCTGACCGGCAACGACAGCGCCGAGCCCGGTGAGTACGTTCTGGTTCACGTCGGCTTTGCCCTCTCCAAGGTGAGCGAGGAGGAAGCCGCTCAAACTCTGGCGCTCCTCGAAGCGATGGGCGAGGTTTTTAGTGACGAGGTCGTCCAGTTCACCGACTCGGAGGCCTTGGCCGCCGTCATCCCCAAGGATGCGTACCTCGATGAAGTTCGCTGACGAGTTCCGCGACGCCGACCTCGCGCATTCCCTGGCGACGCTGATCACCGCCGAGTCGGGCGACAAGCACTGGAAGATCATGGAGGTGTGCGGCGGACATACCCACACCATCTTCAAGTACGGCATCGAGGACCTGCTGCCCAGCAACGTGGAACTGGTGCACGGTCCCGGCTGCCCGGTGTGCGTCATCCCGATGGGCCGCCTCGACGACGGCATCGCCCTGGCGCGCGACCACGACGTCATCTTCACCTGCTTCGGTGACCTCATGCGCGTGCCGGGCAGCAACGGCAGCCTGCTCGATGCCAAGGCTGCCGGCGCTGACGTGCGCATGGTGTACTCGCCGCTCGATTCGTTGAAGATCGCGCGCGAGAACCCCGACAAGCAGGTGGTGTTCTACGCGATCGGCTTCGAGACCACGGCGCCCTCGACGGCGCTGACCCTGCTGCGCGCCAAGGCCGAGGGCATCAAGAACTTTTTTGTGTTCTGCAACCACGTCACCATCATCCCCCCGATGAAGGCGATCCTCGACTCGCCCGATCTGCGGCTGGACGGCTTCCTCGGCCCCGGCCACGTGTCGACGGTGGTGGGAATCCGACCCTTCGAGTTCGTCACCGCAACCTACGGCAAGCCAGTGGTGGTGGTGGGTTTCGAACCGCTCGACATCCTCCAGGGCGTGCACATGGTGATCCGCCAGGTGCTCGAAGGCCGCTGCGAGGTTGAGAACCAGTACACGCGCGTGGTCCACGACGACGGCAACCCCAAGGCGCTCGAGGTGCTCGCCCGGGTGTTCAAGCTGCGCCCGCACTTCGAGTGGCGTGGGCTGGGTTTCATCAGCCAGAGCGCACTCGAACTGAACGACGACTTCGCGGAGTTCGATGCGGAGCGCGTTTTCACCGTGCCGGGCATCCGGGTGGCCGACCCCAAGTCCTGCCAGTGCGGCGAGGTACTCAAGGGCGTGCTGAAGCCATGGGAGTGCAAGGTGTTCGGCACCGCCTGCACACCGGAGACGCCAATCGGCACCTGCATGGTGTCGTCCGAAGGGGCGTGTGCCGCGTACTACAACTTCGGCCGCTACTCGCGAGCCCGTGACCGCGAGCGCGTGCTCGCTGACGCCGAAGAACTGACGCCGATCGCGGTGCGCGCGGGGTGAGCGAGACCTCCGCGCCCGCCCCGGGCAGCGGCGCAGCCGTCCGTGCCGCCGCGGCGCGCATCGCCGACCCCGAGCAGCGCGTGCTCGAGCGCATCGCGGAGATCCGCAAGCGCCGCCCGCTGCTGCGCGAGACGGCCATCACCATGAGCCACGGCGCCGGCGGCAAGGCCAGCCACACGCTCACCGCTGCAGTCTTCGCCGACATCCTCGATAACCCGGTGCTCGCCCAGCTCGGCGACCAGGCGGTGCTGACCGTTCCCGGCCTCGAGGGTGCGCGGCTGGCGATGACCACGGACAGCTTCGTGGTGAGCCCGCTCTTCTTCCCGGGCGGCGACATCGGCGAGCTGGCCATCAACGGCACCGTCAACGACCTCGCCGTTGGTGGTGCGACGCCGCTGGCGGTTTCGGCGGCATTCATCCTCGAGGAGGGGCTGGACATCGCCATGCTGCGCAGTGTGGTGGAGTCGATGCGTCGCGCCGCCGACAAGGCCGGGGTCAGCGTGGTGACCGGTGACACCAAGGTGGTACCGCGCGGTAAGGCGGACCAGATGTTCATCACCACCACCGGGATCGGCCTGGTATCGCAGCCGGGTCGAATCGGCATCGACCGCGTGACGCCTGGAGACGCCGTACTCCTCAGCGGGGCGATGGGCAATCATGGCGCCACCGTGATGCTGGCCCGCGGCGACGTCGACCTCGAGGCCGACACGCTGGCCAGCGACACCATGGCGCTCAACGGGCTCACCGCCGCACTGCTCGAAGGTGGCATCGACGTGCACTTCATGCGCGACGCCACTCGCGGCGGGGTGGCCACGGTGCTCAACGAGATCGCTCAGCAGGCCGGCCTGGCGGTGGCGATCGACGAGGACGCGCTGCCCGTGCATGACGTGGTCCGCGGCGTTGCCGAGATCCTCGGGATCGACCCGCTGTACATCGCCAACGAGGGCAAGCTCGTGGCCATGGTCGCCGAGCAGGACGCCGACCGCGCGCTCGCCCTGATGCGCTCGCGACCCGAGGGTCAGGAGGCGGCGATCATTGGTGAGGTGCGCGGCGAGCCAGAGGGGATGGTGTTCATCCGCACCGGCTTCGGCGGCACCCGCGTCGTGGACA
>JALZAG010000132.1 GCA_030948445.1 Candidatus Dormiibacterota bacterium | reverse complement strand
CAGGAACGCGATGTCACCCTGGCGCTTGTGGCCCAGCGCGAAGTCGTGACCCACCACCAGCGCCCGGAGGTCGAAGGTGTCGCCGAGCAGGTCGCAGAACTGCTCCGCGCCCCAGCTGCTCACCGCGCGCGTGAAGGGCAGCACCACCAAGCGGTCGAGACCCGCGTCGGCCAGCACGGCTCGCTTCTCCTCCACTGTGGTCAGTGACTGCGGGCAGTGGGCGGGATCGAGCACGCAGCGCGGGTGCGGATCAAACGTCAGCAGCGCGCTCTGTGCACCGCGCGCGACTGCCTCCGACTGCGTCGCCGCCAACAGCGCCTGGTGGCCCAGGTGCACGCCGTCGAAGTTGCCGATGGTGAGGACTGTGGGGGCGTCCCCCTCCCGCCTGACGCCCAAAGCTGTGTCGACGCGCATGCGCTTAGGTGTTGAGCACCTTGGTGGGCCGCATCAGGTTGCCGGCGATCTCACCGATCGCGATCAGGCGACCGTCGGAGCTGTGCACGCGGCACTGGTTGCCGGCGGTCAGCTGCGGCGCGCGCGGCAGCCACACCGACTGTCCCCGCCCCACCATCGTCGCCTGTTGCGGCGCCAGGTCGACGCGCGGCAGGAACGCCACCGCACGGTCGGCCGGCAGCAGCGCCGCTGAGGGGTCGGGCAGCGCGGCCAGCGCGTCCGGCGTCACCGCGTCGTCGATCGTCAGCGGCCCGTAGGCCGTGCGCGACAGCCAGGAGAGCAGCGCCCCCGTGCCCAGGCGCTCGCCGATCTCGGCTGCCAGAACGCGCATGTACGCACCCTTGCCGCTGACGACGATCAGCTCGGCTTCGGCCAGCGGACCGGGACGGAAGGCGGTCACCTCGATGCTCTCGATCCGCACCGTCCGCGCCTTGCGTTCCACCTCCTGGCCGCTGCGCGCCAGCTCGTAGAGGTGCTTGCCCTGGTGGCGAACTGCCGAGTGCATGGGCGGGACCTGCTCGATCTCGCCCACGAATCGGTCAGCGGCAGCACGAATCTCGTGCTCGGTCAGCGCCGACGCATCCGCCCCGGCGAGCACCGTGCCCTCGGTGTCGAGCGTGTCACTGACCTGTCCGAAGCGCACCACGCATCGGTAGGTTTTGCTCTGCTGATGGAAGTAGTCCACCAGCCGAGTCGCCTGCCCGACGCACACCGGCAGGAGGCCGGTGGCTGTGGGATCGAGGGTGCCGGCGTGGCCGACGCGGCGCTCGTTGAAGATGCGCCGGACCACTCGGACGATGTCGAACGACGTCATGTCCGTCGGCTTGTCGATGGCGAGGATGCCGCTCAGGGTCGCGGCGGTGCTTCGCGGTCCCGCCAACGTGGGCGTCACCTCGAGGACCGCAAGAGCTCCCGAGCGACATCGAGGACTCGCGGCTCGAATGCCGCGAGAGGTTCGCGCATCTCGGCCCCCGCCGCGCGATGATGACCCCCACCGCCGAACGGCCGGCAGACTGCGGTGGCGTCGTACGGGTCGCGGGTGCGCACGCTCACCTTGGTGACCCCGGGCGAGTTCTCCTTGAAGAGCACCGCGATCTCCATGGTGTCGATGCTCTGCAGCTGGTCGATCACGCCCTCGCTTTCCATCATGTCGGCGCCGGCCTCCTCGAGCATGGCCTGGGTGATCTGCGACCACACCAGCCTGCCCTCGAACTCCGTCTGCAGCCGCGCCACCGCGAGGCCCTCGAGCTTGATCTGCGGCACCGAGCGCGACTTGTAGCTCTTCAGCGCCACCCAGCCGGGGTTGGCGCCGGCGGCGACGAGGTCGGCACCGAGCCTCAGTGCGGTCTCGGTGGTGTTCTCGTGGCGGAAGCCGCCCGTGTCGGTGAACAGCGCGGCGTACAGGTTGGTGGCCACGTCCGCGGTGACCGGTGCTCCAATGGTGGTGAGCAGCCGATGGACGACCTGGCCGGTGGCACTGGCGGTGGCCTCGATCAGGTTGATCGTGCCGAAGCCCTCGTTGCTGACGTGGTGGTCGACGTTCACCACCGTGCTGGTGCGGTGGATCAGCTCCTGCTTGTCACCGAAGCGGCCCACTGTGGCGCAATCGAACGTGAAGAGCGCGTCGATGTCGCCGGGATCCTCGGAGATGGTGTCGAAACCGGGCAGGTACTCGAGCATGCGCGGCAGCGGGGACGGCACCACCACGCGCACGTCACGACCCATCGCGCGCATGGAGAGCGCGAAGCCAAGGGCGGACCCGAGGCTGTCCGCGTCGGCGTCCTTGTGGGGCAGGCATGCGATGACTCGCGATTCGTCGAGGACGCGGCGGATGTCTCCGACAACGTCTTCCAACTGCGGCCAGGTCGTCGTCGCGGCGGTCATTCGCCCACCTCAGCGACCGGCTCGGCCTGCTCAGTCGATGGATCCAGCTCGCGGAGGACGCTGGCGATGTGAATGCTGTAGGCGATCGACTCGTCGAGCTCGAAGCGCAGCTTGGGCGCTGTCTTGAGGTTCTCGAGGCGCTCGCCGAGCTGGCCGCGCAGGTACCCCTCCGCATGACGCAGAGCGGTCACCACCGCGCGGCGCTCGCGCTCGTCACCGACAGCGCTGACCATCACCCGCGCGCTCTTCATGTCGCGAGCCAGCTTCACCTCGCTGATCGACGCCATCCGCACCCGCGGATCCTTCATTTCGATCAGCATCATCTGCGAGATCTCCTGGCGCAACAGCTCGGCGACGCGCTCACTCCGCGGCGGCCGCGTGCCGTGCTGGGCGTGGCTGTGGAAGCGAGCCGCTGCGGCACTCACAGGTTCTGCTGCTCGACCGTGTACGCCTCGAGGATGTCGCCGACCGCGAAGTCGCTGAAGTCCTCCAGGGTGATGCCGCAGTCGTAGCCGCGAGCCACCTCGCGAACGTCGTCCTTGAAGCGCCGCAGGACCGCGATGCGGCTGCGGGCCAGCTGCTTGCCGTCGCGAAGCACAGTGCAGATCGAGTTGCGCGGGATGCGTCCGTCGACGACGTGCGAGCCGGCGATGGCGGGACGGCCGTCGACGGTGAACACCTGGCGCACCTCGGCGCGTCCCTGGAAGACGTCGACGAAGGTGGGTTCGTACAGGCCCTTGATGGCCTTTTCGATGTCGTCGGCGATCTGGTAGATGACGTCGTAGTAGCGCACGTCGACGCCCTGGGTGTCGGCGGCGGCCTTGGCGCGGTCGTCGGGCCGCACGTTGAAGCCGATGACGATCGAGTCGGTGACGGCGGCCAGGTTGACGTCCGCCTCGCCGACCGGTCCAATCCCCGATGCCACGATGACCACCTTGACGTTGGGATCCTCGATCTTCTCGATCTGGCCGCGCAGCGCTTCGAGGGACCCGGTGGCCTCTGCCTTGACGACCACGTTGAGCGCCTTCACCGATCCCTCGGCCACCTGGGAGGCGAGGTCGGCGAGGGTGATGCGGCGCACCGGCTGAACCTGCTGCTGCTTGGCGGCGAAGCCACGCTCCTCTGCGAGCGAGCGCGCACCGCGCTCGTTGGCCATGACCTGGAACACGTCGCCCGCCTCAGCCACGCCGGAGAGCCCGGTGGCGACGGCTGGCGAGCTCGGGCCCGCCTGCTGCAGGCGCTCACCGCGCTCGTCGAGAAGGGCACGGACTCGCCCGTACACCTGGCCCGCAACGATGTAGTCGCCGACCTTGAGCGTGCCGTTCTGGACGAGGACGGTGGCCACCGGTCCGCGGCCCGGGTCGCGGTGCGCCTCGATCACCGTCCCCACCGCGCTCGCCTTGGGGTCCGCCTTGGGCTCCACCTCCGCGTCTGCAGTCAGCAGGATCATGTCGAGGAGGTCGGTCACCCCCTCCCCGGTCTTGGCGCTGGTGCGGACAACAGTCACGTCGCCGCCGTAGTCACTGCTCACCAGCCCGCGGTCAGCGAGCTGCTGGAGGATGCGGTCGGGATTGGCGCCGTCCTTGTCGATCTTGTTGAGGGCCACGATGATCGGCACCTGAGCGGTCCGCACGTGCTGGATCGCCTCCTCGGTCTGGGGCATGACCCCGTCATCGGCGGCCACCACCAGCACCGCGATGTCGGTGACGTCGGCGCCGCGGGCGCGCATGGCGGTGAAGGCCTCGTGGCCCGGGGTGTCGATGAAGGTGATCTTGCGGGCGTTCTTCTCGACCTGGTAGGCGCCGATCTTCTGGGTGATCCCGCCCGCCTCTCCCGACGCCACGGCGGTCTCGCGGATGGCGTCGAGCAGCGAGGTCTTGCCGTGGTCGACGTGGCCGAGAACTGTGACCACCGGGGGCCGAGCGACCAGCGTCGCCGGGTCGGCGCCGGCCTGGTCGAGCAGCGGGTGCCGGCGCCGCGTCGATGTCGGGTCGGCCGCGGCGGCCGCCTCCTCACTCTCCGCTTCGAAGCCGAAGTGGTCGGCGGCCAGCGCCGCCGTATCGAAGTCGACGGACTGGTTGAGGGTGGCCATGACGCCGTTGCCCATCAGGTACTTGATGAGTTCCGACCCGGAGACCGACAGGCGCTCGGCAAGCTCCTTGACCGGCACTGTGGCCGGCAGGCTGAGCTTCTTCACCGTGGCGATGGCTGAACCTCCTGTCTGAGAACCGCGAGCGCTGAGCTCAGATCCGCGTAGTTGATGACATCCTCCCCCACCCGCAGGGAACGCGTCAGCCCCCGCCGGCGCCGTGCCTGCGTCAGGCAGTCGATGCCGTCCGCGCAGAGGTAGGCTCCCCGGCCGGGAAGCTGGTTGCGAGCATCAAGAGTAACCTGTCCGCTGCTTGTGAGGGCGAGCCTGACGAGTTCAGGCTTGCTTCGCACTCGCCGGCAGCCGACGCAGCTGCGCTGAGGCGGCTGAGCGCTCATCCTGGCTCGGCCGCGACCACGTCGATCCGCCAGCCGCAGAGCCGGGCGACCAGGCGGGCGTTGTCACCACCCCTGCCGATTGCCAGTGACAGCTGGTCGGCGTCCGCGGTCACCGTCGCCGTGCGGGTCGCCTCGTCGAGCTCCACCCCCCGCACCGTTGCGGGCGCCAGGGCGTTGGCGATGTAGGTGGCTGGGTCATCCGACCACACCACGATCTGCACCTGCTCCCCACCCAGCACAGAGGTGATCGCCTGGTGGCGGACCCCGCGCGGCCCGATGCAGGCGCCGCGGGCGTCGACGGCGGGATCGGCCGCCTCGACCGCCACCTTGCTGCGCCGACCTGCCTCTCGGACGATGCCACGCACGAGGACCTGGCCATTGGCCACCTCGGGGACCTCCTGCTCGAGGAGCAGGCGCAACAGCTGGGGGTGCGACCGTGACACCACCACGACGGCATCCTGGCTGCGGCGCCGGCCCTCGAGCACCATCACCTTGAGGTGCTCGCCGGGGACGAGCTCCTCGCCGACCACCTGTTCCTCGGGGGGAAGGAGCACGCGCGTGTCACCGGCGCGCAGGTACCAGACGGGCCCCGCGTGGGTGTCGACGATGGTGTCGATGAGCTCGCCGCGTCGCAGCGACGCCTCGCGGAGCACGCGGTCCTTGCCGGCCTCGCGCAGCGCGGTGGCGACCGCCGCTCGCGCGGCCTGCGCTGCCTGGCGCGGAAAGTCGGGAACGCCGACGTCGACGGCGATCTCCTCGCCGTTCGGCCCACGCCGGTACATGGTGCAGCTGCCCGAGACGAGGTCGACGCGCGCGCGCACCGTGCGGTCGTCGTCGATGAGCCGGCAATAAGTCTCCACGAAGGCGGACTCGAAGAGCGCGGCGAGGCGGTCGTCGCTGAGCGCGGTGGTCTCGCGGAGGGTCGCGATCGCTCCGTCGAGCGGGCTCGGAGGCTCAGTCATCGCGTCAGATGTCGACGACGATGCGCGCGGCGATCACGTCAGCGCGAGCCAGCGTGGTGAGCCGGCGGCGGTTGCGATCGCGGGCCTCGACCTCGACGGTGGTGGCGTCGATGCTGAGAAGGCGCCCCTCGACGATCAGCTCGGCCTCGCCACTGCGGACCCGCACGTTGACGCGACGGCCCACCGCCGACTGCCAGTCGAGCTCGGTGCGCAGCGGTCGCTCCGCGCCTGGCGAGGAGACCTCGAGCGCGTACCGGCCGGCGATGGGGTCGTAGGCGTCGAGGACGGCGCCAACGACGTGCGAGACGCGCTCGCAGTCGTCCAGGCTCACGCCCTGGGCGGAATCGATGACCAGGCGCAGCACACTGCTCCGTCCGGGGCGCCACTGAAGGTCGACGAGGTCGAGCCGCAGATGCCGCAGCGATGGCTGAACGAGCTCGGTGAGCTGCTCAGTCGAGACCGTATTCATGTGTTCACGAGGACAGGGTCAGGTGGCGCGCGCCACCCTCCGCTGCCCGGTGGGCGGTGTGCCACCGGCCCGCATCGCCGACGCCTTCTGCCACGCCACCAGCAGGGTGCTGGCATTGAAGATCGAACTGTAGGTACCGGTGACGATGCCGATGAGCAGCGCCAGCACGAACCCGGTGATCGTCGAACCGCCGAACAGCACCAGCGCGAGCAGCACGAACACGACGGTCAGCGAGGTGTTCAGCGAGCGCGTCATGGTCTGCACCGTGGAGAGATTGATGACCTGGTCAAAGGTCAGCCGCGGACCGAACCGAAGGTTCTCGCGGACTCGGTCGAACACCACGATGGTGTCATGGATGGAGAACGCGACCGACGTCAGGATGGCAGTGACGAACAGCGTGTCCACCTCGCCGAGGCTGGTGAAGTGGCCGAGGATCGCCCAGATGCCGGCCAGCACGAAGACGTCGTGGAGCAGCTTGAAGAACGCGCACGCGGAGAACCGCCACGCTGAGATAGCGCGCTGACGCCGGAACGCCAGAGCGAGGTAGATGGCGATCAGCGCCGAGGCGACGAGGATGAGGACGATGGCGCTGCGCACCAGGTCCGAGGCGACGCTCGGCCCGATGAACTGTTCCTGGATGTCGGGGTTGTGCGTCTTTTGGTCGGTCGGTATCCCGTAGGCGCTGTTGAGCGCCGTCTGCACAGCATCGACAGGGTCCTTGCCGGCGTTGGCTGTCCCGGGCAGGAAGCTGATCTCGTAGCGGTTGCCGCTCTGCTGCTGGATCTGCGGCTCGAGGTTGCCGATGACCGAGGTGATGGTGTTCGCCACCTGCGCCTGCGTCGTCGCGTGGGTGAGGGCGACGTCCACCTTGTAGCCCCCGCGGAAGTCGAGGCCGAGCCTGAACCCCCAGAAGATGATCGCCAGGATGCCGGGGATGATGATCGCCAGTGACCCCGCGAAGTACCAGTTGCGCGAACGCACGATGTCGAACCGCCCCTTCGGCGGCTTCTCCTGGTACTCGTCGTGGATCTGGGTGTACAGGGTGGGGTTGCGGCCGAGGCGCAGGCGCAGTGACGCCGCCAGGAGCGCGCGGGTCACGGTGACGGCGCTGAAGAAGCTCACCGCCACACCGAGGCCGAGGGTGATCGCGAAACCACGAACCACGTCGGTGCCGAGAATGGCCAGGACCAGGCAGGCGATGATCGTGGAGACGTTGCTGTCACGGATGGCGGGGAAGGCGCGGCGGAAGCCCGTGTCGATCGCCGGCGCGACGCTGCGGCCGTGACGTAACTCGTCGCGCGTTCGTTCGAAGATGAGCACGTTGGCGTCGACGGCCATGCCCACGCTGAGCACGAAGCCGGCCAGGGCTGCCAGCGAGATGGTGACGCCGATCACCTTGAACAGCGCCAGCACGATCGCCCCGTACGCGATCAGCGCGAGGCATGCGAGCAGGCCGGGGAAACGGTAGTAGCCGATCATGAAGAGCACGATGATCAGCAGCCCGACCGCGCCGGCGATGAGGCTGCGCTGCACGGTCTGCTGACCGAGCGTCGCACTGACCACGTTGGTCTGCACGGTGCCGATCTCCGCAGGCAGGGCACCGGCGGAGATGTCGCTGGCCAGCGTCTGCGCTTGCGTGCTGGTGAAGCCACCGGTGATCTGAGTCTTGTTGCTCGACGGCGACTGCACCACCGGCGCGGTGAGGATGGTCTTGTCGAGGAAGATCGCCACCTGAGCCTGCGCCGGGGGGGTCTGCGGGCTCTGCTGCGTGAATGCGTAGGCGGCGGTGGTGATCCGGTTCCACTCGGTCGCGCCCTTGTCGTTGAACTGGATGTTGACGGCGATCGCGCCCTGCTGGTCGACACCGACGTCAGCGTTGGTGACGTCACTGGCGTCGAGTGCGTCGTCGATCTTCCAGTGGTACCCGGTGGGGTAGACCTGAGGATTGCCGAGCTGGGTGACGTCGTAGAGGTTCTCCTGGTCGGCGAGGAACTTCGGATCACCAGGGTTGGGCGCTCCCGGAACGGCTGTCGCAAAGTGCAGCTTCGATGTTGTCCCCACGGTGCGCTTGGCCTGGTCGGGACCGATCCCGGGCAGCTGGATGAGGATCTGGTCGGCGCCCTGGGCGGAGACCTTGCCCTCGGTGACGCCGAGCCCGTTGACGCGCGCGGTCAGAAGGGGGATGGTCTTGTCGCGCGCGTCGCTGACGGTCTGTCCCCTGGGGCCGTTGCGACAGCCGACGCTGGGCGGGTCGTTGAGGCCGTGACACACCTCGACAACCAGCTCCGTGCCACCCACGAGGTCGAGACCCTTGACGAAGGTGATCGGGTGGCCACCGATGGTCGGGATGCTGGTGAGCTTCTGCGGCAGCGGCTGGTGCACCACCACGTAGCGGTAGAAGAGGCTGTAGCCGTCGATGAAGAGCGCCCCGAGCACGATGAGAACGACGATGACGATGCGCACGCGGGTGACACGAAGGAAGAAATCAGCCACGGGGGCCGAGTGTACCCGGGATCCGCGGCAGGCCGACCCTCCTCCCGTTGCGGCGCCCCGGGGTCAGCCCGTCACTGTCCTGCATCCCGCCGGCGTCGCTACCGGCGCCGAGTCGCGCCTCGGTCTGCGCACGGAAGGTGTCGAAGCGGCCGGCGAGGATCGCGTCGCGCGCCGCGCCCATCAGCGCGGCCACGTGGGTGATGTTGTGGATGCTGAGCAGGCGGTGTCCGAGGATCTCACCGGCGCCGATCAGGTGTCGGAGATACGCTCGCGAGAAGCGTTCACAGGCCACGCATGGACACCCCTCCACCAACGGACGCAGGTCGTCGCGGTAGGCGGCCCGGCGCAGCGCGAGGCGCCCGGACGGGGTCATCGCCGCGCCGGTGCGGGCCAACCGGGTCGGCACCACGCAATCGAACATGTCGATCCCCAACGCGACCATGGTGAGCAGCTCGCGGTCCGTTCCCAGTCCCATGAAGTACCGCGGCCGGTCCTCCGGCAGCCCCGCGACTGAGATCGCCGTCATCGTCTCCATGATCTCCAGGGGCTCCCCCACCGAAAGCCCGCCCACGGCCACCCCGTCGAAGTCGAGCGCGCTGACCTGGCGCGCTGACTCGGCGCGCGCGTCCTCGTCAAAGCCCCCCTGGCAGATCCCGAAGAGGAGCCGCCCATCACCGGGGTGCGCGGCCCGGCAGCGGGCCGCCCAGCGCTGGGTGCGCTCGGTCGCCAACACAGCCGCGGCGCGGGTCGCGCCCCAGGCCACGGGTTGGTCGAGGCACATGATCACGTCGGAGCCCAGCCTCGCCTGGATGCTGATCGCTTCCTCGGGGGTGACATGCAGGCGATTGCCGTCGTACGGCGAGACGAACGTCGCCCCCTCGTCGTCGACCGTGGCGACGGCGCGCAGGCTGACCAGTTGGAAACCGCCGCTGTCTGTGAGGATGGGGCCGTCCCACCCCATGAACGCGTGCAGCCCTCCCGCCTGCTCGATGAGGTCGACGCCGGGTCGGAGCGCGAGGTGGTACGCGTTGCACAGCAGGATGTCAGCCCCGCACGCCCGTACCTCGTCCGGGTGCAGGGCCTTGACCGTGGCATGGGTGCCGACTGGCATGAAGGCGGGGGTGCGCACCTCGCCGTGGGCAGTGCGCAGCCGTCCGGTGCGCGCGGCACCATCGCGCGCGTCGATGGCGAGCGCGCTCACCGAGCCGGGCCGTCGCGCCAGCAGAGCATGCAGTCGCCGAAGCTGAGGAACCGGTAGTCCCCGGCCAGCGCGTGCTCGTAGGCGCGCCGCCACGCGTCCTCGCCGATGAAGGCGGCGAGCAACACGAGCAGCGACGAGCGCGGTTGATGGAAGTTGGTGAGCAGCCCGTCGACGACGCCCCAGCGATGGCCCGGCGTGATGTAGAGGTCGGTGGCGCCTGTGCCCGGCTCTAGGAGGCCGGCCCCATTGACGTGCGACTCGAGCGTGCGCACGACCGTGGTACCCACCGCGATGACCCGCCCACCAGCGGAGCGCACCTCCTCGATCCGCGCCGCGGTGTCGGCTGGGAGGGTGCAGCGCTCGGCGTGCATACGGTGGCCGTGGACGTCGTCACCGCTAATCGGCGCAAAGGTGCCGAGGCCCACGTCCAGTTGGACCGTCGCCCATCCGACGCCGCGGTTTTTGAGCTCGCCCTGCACTGGCGCTGTGAAGTGCAGCCCCGCTGTGGGCGCCGCCGCCGACGCGGCGGGCCCGCTCGCGAACAGGGTCTGGTAGCGCTGCGGGTCGGTCAGCGGGGTGCGAATGTATGGTGGGAGCGGCGCCTCCCCCAGCTCTTCGATGACGGCTTCGACGTCGCCGTCGGCGGCCAGCGCGACCACCCGCGCCCCCGGATGTCCAAGTGCAGACCCGACGATGCTGATTCGGAGCCGGTCGCCGACCTGCACGCAGGCGCCATCGCGCAGCCTCCGTCCAGGACGGACGAGCGCGGCGAACCGGGTGGCGTCGATGCGCTCGAGCAGCAGCACCTCCGCCGGACCGCCGGACTCGGTTCTCCCTCGCAGGCGTGCCGCCCGGACGCGCGTGTCGTTGGCCACCAGCAGGTCGCCGGGACGCAGCAGCTTCGGCAAGTCGGTGAACACGTGGTCGACCAGGGCGCCGTCCGGCTCCAGGTGCAGCAGCCGCGACCCGTCGCGTGCCGTCAGCGGTGCCTGGGCGATCCGGTCGGCTGGGAGCGAGTACTCGAACCGGTCGGCGGGCAGGGCCGGCGCGCTGTCACGTGTCTTGTTGCGGACCACGGCCATGGTTGCGTTTACGAGAAGAGCGAGGGCTGGCTGTCGTCAGCGCCGACGGTCCCGGCCGGCACCGCCAGGCCGAGGTGTTGGTAGGCGCGCGCGGTTGGGACGCGGCCGCGCGGAGTCCGCGCCAGCATGCCGAGGCGGATCAGGTATGGCTCGACGACGTCTTCGACGGTCTCGGGCTCCTCCTGCACGCTGACCGCGATGGTCTGCACCCCGACTGGGTGCCCACGAAGGGGTCCACACAGAGCCGCGATCACCCGACGGTCCATCTCATCGAGACCGGCCGCGTCGATCCCGAGCATGTCGAGGGCAGCGGTGGCTGCCGCGACGTCGATGTGGCCGGCGGCACGCACCTGTGCGTAATCACGGGCACGGCGCAACAGCCGGTTGGCGACCCGCGGAGTTCCGCGGGCGCGGGCCGCGAGCAGCGCGGCGCCATCGTCATCGATGGCGATCTTAAGGAGGCGCGCGCTCCGCCGGATGATGTCGGTGAGCTCGCCGACGTCGTAGTAATCGAGACGAAAGGTGACCCCGAAGCGGTCGCGCAGCGGGCCTCCCAGTGCGCCCGCGCGAGTGGTCGCGGCGATGACGGTGAAGCGGTTGAGGCTCAGCCGAAGCGTCTGCGCGCCCGCGCCGCGGCCGGCGACGAAGTCGAACGCGAGGTCCTCCATGGCTGGGTACAGAGCCTCCTCGACCGCATGGTTGAGGCGGTGCACCTCATCGATGAAGAACACGTCGCGATCGTTCAGCGAGGTGAGGATGGACGCCAACATGCCCTGGTGCTCGAGCGCCGGCCCCGAGGTGAGTCGCGCCTGGACTCCCATCTCGGTGGCGATGATCTGCGCGAGTGTGGTCTTGCCGAGGCCGGGTGGACCGTACAGGAGGATGTGGTCCAGGGCCTCGCCGCGACCGCGGGCTGCCTCGACCAGCACGCGAACCTGCTCGTGGATGCCAGCCTGGCCAACGAAGTCGTCGAGGTGCTGTGGCCGCAGCGCGACCTCGGCCGCATGCTCCTCCTCAACCTCGAGCGGCGTGGTCACGCGCGACTCGTCCATCAGCCCGCCGCCACCATGTCAAGCCTGCGCAGTGCCGCGGCCACCAGCGCGGCCACGTCGAGCGGCTCGGTGCCATCGCTCACCGCCGCCTTGACGGCGTCGCGGGCGGCGCTTTCACGGAATCCCATGGTGGCGAGGCCGTCGACGGCGGCGCGGATCGCCTGTTCTGCCGCGGCCTCGACCGGCGTGCTGCGATCGCCGGGAAGGGCCAGGCCGTCAAGCTTGTCGCGGAGCTCGAGCACCACTCGCTCTGCAGTCTTGGCACCGATGCCAGGGACCGTGGCGACCATCGCCGCGTCGCCGCTGCGCAGCGCCCGCACCATCGTGGCCAGGTCAGCGCGCCCGAGGATCCCCAGTGCAGCCTTGGGCCCGATGCGCTCCACGGCGATGAGCAACCGGAAGAGGCGCAGCTCCTCAGCGCTGGTGAAACCGTAGAGGCGGATTGCGTCAGCGCTGACCGTCGTGTGCACGTGGATGGTGACGTCGGTGGTGGTGCCATGCAGGGCGACCGCGGTGCGCAGATGGCACTGCACCGCGTAGCCCACCCCGTTGACGTCAACAATGACCACATCATCCTCGACGCCGGCGACCCGGCCGCGGAGCAGCGCGATCACTGCGTCACCTCCAGCCGCGCTCGGGCAGCGGCGACCGCGCTGTCGAGGGCGGTGACCGGCGCGCGGGTGGTGTGCCGGCGCACCCGCAGCGTCAGAGCTGCTCGGTGGTGGTGGCAGACGGCGATGGCGCAGGCGTCGGCGACATCGTCCGGCCCCTCGATGCGCTCCACCGACAGGAGCTGCCGCGTCATCCGCTGCACCTGGGGCTTGCGCGCCGCTCCGTAGCCCGCGACGGCTTCCTTGACCTCGTTGGGCGTGTACTCGAAGACGGGAACGCCGGCGCCCGCGAGCGCGCAGAGCAAGACACCCCGTGCCTCGCTGACGCGCATTGCGGTGCTGCGGTTGGTCGAGAAGAAGAGGCGCTCGACCGCGGCAAAGGCCGGGCGGTACTCACTGAGGACAGCGGTGATCAGCCCTGAGAGTGCGAAGAGGCGCTCCGCGTCATCGACACCGGGCAACGTGCTCAGGCAGCTGCTGTGAACCAGCGTCAGCGCCCCCGGGCCGCCGTCGACGACCGCGACGCCGGTGCGGCCGAGCCCCGGATCGACGCCCAGGACGCGCACCTGTCAGCCGACCGACTCGAGCACGTCGTCGGGAATTTCAGCGTTGGCGTAGACCTGCTGGACGTCATCGTCCTCCTCGAGCGCGTCCAGCAGGCGCAGAACCGCGGCCGCCTGCTTGGCGTCGAGCGTCACTGACGTGCTCGGGTTCATCGTCACCTCGCCGGACTCGGCGCTCAGCCCCGCGCCCTCGATGGCTGCTCTCGCGGCCTCGAAGTTCGCGGGGTTCACCGTCACAATCACCGCCTCCTCATCGACGCTGATGTCGCCGTCGGCCCCGAGGTCGACGATCTCGAGCAGGCGCAGCGCCACCTCATCCGGGTCGGCGGAGGCGGCGGGCACGCGGAGAACGCCCTGCTGCGTGAACATCCAGCCGACGCTGTTGGTCTCCCCCAGCGACCCACCGGAGCGGGTGAACAGGTTGCGGATCGCGGCCACGGTGCGGTTGCGGTTGTCGGACAGCACGTCGACCATCACCGCCACCCCGTGCGGCCCGTACCCCTCGTATCGGATCTCCTCGAGCTGCGCACCCTCCTTGCCGCCGGCACCGCGCTGGATGGCACGCTCGATGTTGTCGGCGGGCATGTTGACCTCGCGAGCCTTCTGCATGGCCAGGCGCAGCCGGAAGTTCGACGCCGGGTCTGGCCCGCCCTCGCGGGCTGCCACGGCGAGCTCGCGCGCAACCTTGGTGAAGGCCTGGCCACGCTTGGCGTCGACGATCGCCTTCTTGTGCTTGATCCCCGCCCACTTGCTGTGACCGGACATGAGTCCTCCGCTGCCGAACAGGTGTTTGCCATTGTATTCCGGGCGAAGGTCCCAGTCTATGAGTCGAGATGGGACCACCACCCCGTCGTGACAGATCGACGGCAGCCCTTGACTACCGTCCGCGGAGGTCTATCCTGAGGGTAAGGAACCGACTGCATACGGAGGTCAACTTCACGATGCGTACGGTGTTCCAGTTGCTCCGGCACACGCGAGCCGAGAGGTAGGGCCCGGACCTCGGGTCGCACACGGCGGCTGCCCGGATGCGCCACCGTCGAACCCGGCACATGCCGCTGGTTCCGGTGACTGGTTGGAAGAGCGCAGGGCCCACGCCAGAGGCGACGCGGTTCGGGCTGGCCAGCAGGCACCGACGTGGTGCCCAACCTCAAGCCCGGCCTATCCGTCGGGCCGCCGACTCAGATCGGCAGATCTTCGGGGACCGGCCTCAGCGCCGGTCCCTTTCTTTTGCGCCGGGCCACGCGACGTGGCGGGGTGGCCGATCCACCAGAACCGCAGGGGGAGGTCAGTTGCCCGGCTGATGCCGACCCGTGGCCCTGCCGACACTGCGATCTCCTCGGTTCGGCGTTCGAGGTGGACGCGGCCCGACCCGCACAGGTCGGCACCGTTGTCTGCGCCGCCGATCGCCAGCCCACGGCACAGGTTCCCAGGCCCGGTCAGCAGGCGGCCTGAAGCGGCCGCTCCGCGACGAGACCGCACGACATCCTCCCCGGCGGTGACGAACGCAGCCCGAAGAAGCACCGCCGCTGCCGTACCATCGGCTCCACAGACGACGTTGGCGCAGTGGTGCATGCCATAGCTGAAGTAGACGTAGAGATGGCCGGCTGGTCCGAACATGATTGCCGCGCGCGGGGTTGGACCTCGGAAGGCATGCGACGCGGGGTCCTCTGCGCCGAGGTATGCCTCGACCTCGACGAGGCGCGCGCGGACCTCGTTCGGGGTGCCAGCATCGGTCACGATCGACGCTCCGACAAGGTCCTGCGCCACCTCGATCGCACCGCGCGCCAGGAACGCGCGGGTTAGCCGCCGGGCTATCGGCGCACCTCGGCACCAGAACGAGCGCGGAGCCCCACGGTGATCGCCTCCTGGAGGCCACTGGCTTCTTGGGACGTGAGCGTGCGTCCGGTGGCTCGGAAGGTGAGCCGGAATGTCCAGCTCTTGCG
>JALZAG010000218.1 GCA_030948445.1 Candidatus Dormiibacterota bacterium | reverse complement strand
GGCGGCGTCGGCTTCCCCTCCGCTCAGGATGAGACCAGTCATCGCGGGAATGGTAAGAGAGCCACGCTGTCCGTCCGCTGTTCGTGCAACCTGTGGTCAGGCAGCACTGGGTGAACGAACGGTCCGGCCGCCGAGGCCGTAGTTCGGTGTCTCAACAGGGGAAGCCCCACCGAATGGCCAGAATGCGCCGAGGCTGTCGACGACGTACCCCATGGTTGTTCCCGGGATGAGGACCACGCCGTGGGCCACGTCCTGCCCTGACCAGTATCCGCTCGCCCGCGGAATCGGTGGCAGGTCACGGCCTTGGGAGGCGAAGGGGTGCAGCCCGCCCCAGCCGTCCAGGACGTAGCCGGCGTAGCTGGACGCAGAGGAGTTGGGCAGAAGGACGAGGCCGCGGGCAATGTCCCAGCCATTCCAGTACCCAGTGACCAAGGCTGAGGCGACCGATCCCGAGTTGGTGAACGGGTGCAGGCCTCCCCACCCGTCGAGCACCAGTCCGCCACTCCCGTCCGCGAACACCGCCAGCCCCCGGGCGATGTCCCAGCCCGGCCAGTATCCGGTGGCACGTGGGTGGGTTGTCAACGACGATCCGCCCACGGCGTACGGGTGGATCCCGCCCCACCCATCCAAGACATAGCCCCCCACTCCTCCAGGCAGTGCCGCGACCGCGCGCGCGATGTCCCATCCGAACCAGTAGGTGGGCGAAACCGGCGCCGCCGAATCACCGAACGGGTGCAAGCCGCCCCAGCCGTCCAGCACCAAACCTCCACGTCCACTGGGTTCGACGGTCAGACCCCGGGCCATGTCCCAGCTGGGGAACAAGGTGCCCGGAGGCTGCGGTGGGGAGCTCGCGGGATGCAGGTTGCCGTAGCCATCAACGGCGTACAGAGCAGCAAAGGGCTGAGCATGCGAGGCTGCGTTCCCCACCGTGGTCGAGGCCATGGCGGCCGCGTTGGGGCCGCCGCTGCTGTAGCCCCCGGCAACGAACGCCTCGACGAAGAACCGGTACGTGTGCCCCGGAAATCCGAAGAAATCGGCGGCGGTGGCTGTGGTCCGTGTCCACGTCTGCCATCCGCTGGCCCCATCTTCGACATACACCACATAGCTCGACACCGAGGGGCTGCCGCTCGGCACCGACCAGCCCAGGGCGAATGACGTCGAACCCTCGACACTTGGCAACGGTGTCATCTGCGGAGCTGGCGCATGCGTGACCACGAACTTGGACGCGATCTCGTCCCAGAGCTCCTGATGTCCCGAGTCGTACCCCAAAGCCCAGATGCCGATGCCACGAAGGTGCTGGCTGTTGACAAGGTCGTACTTCATGCCAAGAGAAGCGGCGTTCTCGTAGTAGAGCTCACGCCAGCTCCCGTAATCACCCCCGCATGGGTCACCCGTGGCTGGGCTGTACCAGGACGCCCAGGGAGAGGCAAACGTCCCATCCCAGCTCTGGGTCAGCTGTTGCGCGCACTGGAAATCGGCCAAGCCTCCCGAGTATGTGTCCGCCGATCCGTGCCCGATGGTCTGCGCCTGGGGCTGGTTGCTCGTCGTTGACCATTTGTATCCGTAGTAGGGCACCCCAAGGATCACCTGCGACGGCGCGACGATGCTCAGAAAGCTGGCGACGGTGTTGGTGTCCGCGTACGTCATCCCGTTCAGCGGCGCCACCGGTCCGGCCTGTGCGGATCCAGCTGATGTGATGTCATAGGCCATGACGTCGAACGCGTCGACGTGCGCGCTCAGCCCGCGGACGTCGTACATGGTGCCGCCACGGGCGGCGGACGCATAGGCGTCGACGGTGAGGTACGCCTGCGCCGGAGCGGCGCTGCGCAGGCCGGTGTAGACACTCGACACGAAAGCAGTGAAGTTGGCTGCCACGCTGGAGTCGGTGCCTTCGAAGTCGAGGTTGACGCCGTCCGCACCTCGGTTTAGGACCTCCGCCACCATCGTGTTCACAGCGTTCTGACGCGACTGCGCGGTACCCGTTATGGCGGCGATGGTGGCGTTGTCGAACGCCTTGACGGTCAGCACCACCCGGTCCCCGGCGCTGTGTGCGGCGTCGATCATCGAGGTCGTCTGAGCGCTCCACCACCCCTGATACCCGCTATCACGAGTCACCAGCGAGCCGTCGCCGTTCATGTTTACGCCGAAGTACGCGATGGTGGACAGAAGGTCCGTCCTGAGGTCCTGCCTCCACGCGCCGCTGGTCACCTCGCCGGACTGGGCAAAACCGAGTACCTCGGGGTCGGGCCGGGTCGAAGTCGACGCTTTCGCGGGCGACAGCGGTGCGGTGGCGGATCGAGGATCACTCACCCGTGTACGCGCCTGATGGAGTGGTGCCGGTCGGCCGCCAACGGGGATGCCGTCGCGCCACGGGCCGGTAGAGTCGTCGAACATCACATGGGCGCGCATCGGCTCACCCTGCGTTGGGGTAGATCCCTGCGCGTTCGCCGCGCCGACGCTGGCGATGCACCCGCCGACGGCGACGAACATGCCGAAGCGGGCGCGAACCTGGGCATTCACGCTGCCAGACTGTGCGAAAAGCCACTGCCGGAGCGCCCCCGTCACAGGCTTGCGACCGTCCTTCTGATCGGCTCCTATGTTGCTGTCCGTGAGCGTGCGTGGGCCACAGGATCAAGTACAGTACACGGCGCGTGGCCAGGGTTCCGGTGGGAAATCTCCAGGAGCCAGGCCCGCCGCCTGCAACGCACCATGACAGCTAAACCCCTCATTGCGTTCGTCCCCCCCCGTTACGGTGCTGACGTTCTGGGCGGCGCCGAGGCCGTGCTGCGCGAGATGGCTGCGGGGCTGCAGAAGCGCGGGTACCCGGTGGAGATTCTCACCACCTGCGCACGCGACCATTTCACCTGGGCGAACGAGTTGCCGGCGGGACAGTCCGTGGTGGATGGCGTGCCAGTGCGGCGCTTCCCCACCGTGTACTCCAACAACCGCCGCGAGCGCGACCAGCTCGAGGCGGCCATCGTGGCCGGTGACACGATCACCATGGAGCAGCAGCAGCGGTGGATCAATGGGTTGTTTCGGGTGCCCGATCTCTTCCATCACCTGCTCGATCACGGCTCGAGGTACAACGCCCTCGTGTTCGCCCCGTATCTGTTCTGGACGACATACGCGTGCTCTCAGATCTTCCCGGAGCGCACGGCCCTCTGGGCATGCCTCCACGATGAGCCCTTCGCCCGTCTACCCATCTTTCAGCCGCTCTTCTCAGGTCTTGGCGAAGTATGGTTTCAGTCCCAACCAGAAGTGGACCTGGCGCAGGCGATCTTTGGTCACCTCCCGCCTCGTTACCAGTTGACGGGGTGCGGCGTCGTCGTCCCGACGTCCTACGACGCCGCGGCGTTCCGTCGCCGCCATGGCATCTTTGAGCGCTTCGTGCTCTACGCGGGCAGACGCGAGGGTGCGAAGGGTTGGGAGACATTCCTGGAACAGTTCGCGCGCGCCACGGCCCGGTCGCGCCTCCCTTTCTGGCTTGTGACATTTGGCGGCGGTGAGGTGAATGCACCGCCTGAGATAGCCGACCGTGTCATCGACCTCGGCTTCATCTCGGATGACGAGAAGGGGGATGCCTTCGCCGCCGCGGAGGCGTGCATACAACCCTCGCGGCTCGAGGCCTTTTCGCGAACCATCATGGAGGCGTGGCTCGCGGGGACACTGGTCATCGGAAACGGCGCTGGACCCGTCGTCGCCTATCACTGTGAGCGGTCTGGCGCAGGCTTGGTCTACGACGACGAGTACGAGCTCGAGCAGTGCCTCGCCTTCCTGGCCGACTCCCCGGATACCGCCGCGCAAATTGCTGCTGCAGGGCGCGAGTATGTCCTCCAGAACTACACGTGGGACCACGTCCTCGACTCCATCGAGGCGGGTGTGCTCGCGATCGCCGGATGAAGATACTGATCGTGGCGCCATACCCCCCCGCGCGCGACGGCATCGGAGCGTACGCGGTTCAGCAGGCCACGGCGCTCCGTGCCCATGGCCATCACGTGGAGGTGCTGTCGCCGGTTCCCTCTGCTGCCCACCACCACCTGGAGCTGCGCGGATGGCGCGGTCCGCTGGCTCTCGCCAAGAGGGTGCCGAGGTACGACCGCGTGGTTGTCCATTTCCACTTGGACCTGTTCTATCCCGTCGGGGCCTCGCGCCGCGAGAAGGTGGCAATCACCGCCGGCCTGTCGTTGGCGTTCGCCGCAGCTCGGAATGTCGATCTCATCATTCACGAGATCGATTACAACTGGGGACGCCGTCGGTCGCTGCGGCTCCTGACCGCACGCATGCTCCGTTCGGCGAGGCGCATGCTGGTCCACACCGAGACGGAGAGGCGATCCCTCTGTGCGGCGTTTGGTCTGCCAACGTCCTCTGTCACGTTGATCCGCCACGGCTCCGACTTTCTCCGTCAGACCGATCTGGACCGCCCCGCTGCGCGCCGGCGTCTTGGTGTGCCGGCAGACCCCTTTGTCTTCCTCGCAATCGGATTCGTGCAGCCGCACAAAGGCTTCGATCGTGCCATTGAGGCCTTTGACGACCTTGGTTCCCACAACTGCCTCCTGTACATCGTGGGGTCGGTCCGGGTTGAGGACCCGGGGTACCTGACACACGTGAAGGAGTTGCGCGCTCTAGCGTCTGGGCGCCCGGGAGTGGAGGTTCGGATCGAATATGTCAGCGATGAGCGTTTCGACGAGTGGCTGGTGGCCGCCGACGTCATCCTTCTTCCGTACAGGCACATCTGGTCCTCTGGTGTTCTCGAGCGAGCGCGGCTGTACGAGCGCACGGTCATTGCGTCGAGCGTCGGCGGCCTGCGTGACCAAGGCTACGGGCGGCTGGTCTCGGTGGCCGATGATGCCGAGCTTGCACGCGCCGTGCGTCAGGCAGCCGGGCGGCAGCCCGCTTCGGAGAGTCTCAGCGGGGCGCGGGAGGCCTTCGAGGTGCCGGTCGGTGCGGATCGCGACACCGTCGCCCTGATGGTTCGTGAGCGCGCTGGCCGGCACCGCCGCCCGGGGCTGAGCAAGGAGCCCGTGGGCGCCCCACCCGCGGAGGTGCTGCCACTCCTGCGACTGGCACGGCTGGACCCGCCATCCCTAGCAGCTGGCAGCCGGAGCCGGAGGGCTGCAAAGCGCCTTGTGAACCGACTGTTGCGCTGGCAGACCGAGCCACTCCGTGCGCAGGTGAACGCGTTGCGGGACGCCACCGTTGAAGTCGCCGAGTCGCTGGCTGCGCCTGAAGTTGTGCCGAGCCCGGACGGATCGGGGACCCATCCCACATGAGGGTGTGCGTGTGCGGTGCGCAAAGCGTCTTCATGCGGGGCGGTGCCGAGCTTCTTCATGAGAACCTGGTGGAGGCGTTGCGACGGGCCGGTCACGAGGCTGAGCTCGTACACATCCCGACTGACTGGTCACGACCCAACTTGATGGCGTCGGCCTTTGCATGGCGCCTTCTCACCATTCCTGCGGACGTCGTCATTGCCACCAACTTTCCCTCGTATTTTGTCCGTCATCGCCGCAAGGTGGTCTGGCTGACCCATCAGCATCGCGCGGCGTACGACGCGTTGAGCCAGCCATGGTCGGACTTCGGTGATGACGATGTCGCGCTGGAGCAGCACCGTGAGGTTGTCGAGTGGGATTCACGCGTGCTCTCTGAAGCGCGCCGCCTGTTCACCATCTCCCAACGCGTGGCCGAACGACTCCGGCATTACAACGGGCTGGACGCTGAGGTTCTTTATCACCCACCACCCCTGTGGGATGAGCTTCATGGCGCTGTCAGCGGGCAGTACGTCTTCTGCGCGACTCGGCTCGAGGCGAACAAGCGCCCAGACCTGATGATCGAAGCCATGGCCCATGTCCGCAGCCACACTCGCATGGTCATTGCGGGGAACGGGAGCATGCACGAACGGCTGGACCAACGAATCCGAGAATTGGGATTGCAGTCTCGCGTGTCCCTGCTGGGCTTCGTTGACGATGCGCGAGTGGTTGATCTATTCGCCAAGGCACGCGGCGTGGTGTATGTCCCGCACGACGAGGACTACGGATACGTCACTCTCCAGGCGTTTTACGCGCGCAAGCCCGTGGTCACAACTGACGATTCCGGTGGCGTTCTGGAGTGGGTCCGGGACGGGGTGACGGGTTTCGTTGCCGCGCCGAACCCTGCGGCTCTCGGACAGGCCATCGACAGGCTCGCCGCGAGTCCGCAACAAGGAGCCGAGTTGGGAGAAGCCGGGTCCCGCTCCGTCGCCGACCTCGACTGGGCGCAGGTGGTCGACACGTTGCTGAGCGCATGACCATGCGCACGCTTGGATTGCCCGCGCAGGCGCCGCCGGGGGACCCTCTGCTGCGCGCGCTCTTGCGCATCCTCAAGCGGTGGTGCCGGGTCAGGTACGCCGAAGTCGAAGACCAGGTTGACGCGTGGCTGGTGACGGACGCCAGCGATCCCTCGGAGATAGCCACGGATGTGCCGGTACTGATCTGGACGAGAGATCCGCTGGGGCCCGCTGCCCTGCGCTGGGCAGAGGTGGGCACGTTGGTGGCCCCGAGCACATCGGATGGTCGTCCACCGCTGGCGATACCCGATCCCGGCGTGGACGCGACCCAGATACCCTGGGTTGCGCCGCACGTGCGCGCTCGATGGCGTCGCCGCCTCGATTTACCGCAGGGCCTTGTGGTGAGGCCCGGCACGGAGGAGCTGCCTGAGCACCTCCGGTCCACCGCTCTGGCGGTTGGGGCGGTCGGTGTGGTCAGCGGCGACACCGTGCTGAGCCTCATGGCATGGGGGCTGCCGGTAGTTACCGACGCAGGGACGGAGCGCCGCCTCGGCCTCGACGGTGCCGTGGCCGTCGCCGACGGCGTGGACAGCGTGGGTGCCGCTCAAGAGCTGGCAATGGATGAACCACGGATGTCGACGCTGTCTTGGCGAGCCCGCCGCCTCGTGGAGACCCGCTACGACCTAGCGACCGCGGCACACCGCGTTGCGGTTGCGGGCTCCCTGCAGGAGCTGGTCGACCCGTCAAGCGGCGTGTTGACCGAATTGAGCGCACTCTGGTCATCGCCCGGGACCGCCCGAGCGATGGTCGGTCGTATAACCACGTGATGCGAGGACACACATGAGCGGACACCCCGCGTTCAGCAGCGCGTTGACCGAGGAGCTGGCTGCCCAATTCTCGGCGCGACCCGTCGCGGCAGGGCCGCCACGCGCGCCCACTTTCCCGGCGCGGACGCGGCGCACAGCGCGCAGCCTGCTTCGGACTGCGGTACGCGCACCAGTTCAGCTGTACCTCAACCGCGTGATGGTCGCGGAGCTGACCAGGGCAGTGGAGGCTGTGCGAGCCCGTGAGATGCAGCCCGCCGATGCGCTCCTGACCCAGGTCGACGCGTTGGAGATCAACGCCGAGCTGTTGAAATCCGAGTTGCGGGCGGTGAATCGAAATCTCGAGCACCTGACAGCCAGCGTAGAGGCGATGGGGGCGGCGATCGCACCGTCCGCGGGGATCGAGGGGGTTCCCGAGCGCATGGCTGAGCTCAGGGAAAGGTTGAACGCTGTCGAACGGAGAACCCGCCGGCCGGGAGGTACGTCAGGCGAGGCGGCTCGACCGTCAGCATCCGCACCGCCCGTCCCGAACCGCCCGCTGCCGAGCTCCCCGATCGACTATGTCGGTTTCGAACGCCGTTTCCGGGGTGACCCCGCGCGGGTCCAGGCGGTCATCCGGGAGCGGTACCTCGACCTTCTTCGTGACCATGGCCCGGTGCTCGATGTCGGTTGTGGAAAAGGTGAGCTCGTGGAGACCTTGACGGCCGCAGGTGTCGCGGCACGCGGTATCGACATCGATCCCACAATGGCGGAGGAGGCCGTTGCGAAGGGTCTCGACGTCTCGGTCTCGGATTTGAATGAGCACCTCGAGAAACAACAACCCAGCTCCCTCGGTGCCATCGTCTCCATCCAGGTGGTTGAGCACCTCCAGGTCCCGGACCTCGTCCGATTCCTTGAGCTCAGCGCCAGCCGGCTCACGCCGGGTGGCGTGTTCATTGCGGAGACTCCCAACCCCACCTCGCTCATCGTCTTGGGCAACTCGTTCATCCTGGACCCGACCCACGTGCGGCCCATCCATCCATCGCTGATGGTGTACCTCTGCGAATGCGCCGGATTCCGTTCCGTCGACATCCTGTTCTTCGAGCCGGCGCTCGATTATCAGTTGCCCCTGATCTCTGATGAGGGCGCCCCCGGGGCGCCAGTTATCAACGCCGCTTTCACCAAGCTCAACAACGTGCTCTTCGGTCCACAGGACTACGCAGTGGTTGCTCGCACACCGGGTCCCACGCGGACGGGTCAGTAGGGGTCCGGGGATTCGAGGCCACTTCCCGAATGCTCACAAGGACCAGATCTGCACACCCTGATCGGCGGTGGGAGGCCTGCCGGCGAGGGCCGTGATGTAGGCGCTGATTTCAGTCTGGTGCATTGTCGGTCCCATGATCACCAGGTGGACTCCCAATGCATGAAGCTGGGCCAGGATGGCTGACGGAGAGGTTTGGCACGCATCAGCGGCTCCGGTGAGCTGAAGGGCGTCCACCACGCAGCGCAAAGGCTGTGCCGTTGACCCGACGACGGCGGTTCCGTCCGGTGCCGCACTAAAGCTGGCGCCGTCCACCATTTTGAATCGAAAGTCAGCCACCGCCTGCCACATGGCCGGTTCTGCGGTGATAGGGGGTCCGACGTATGGAATCGGGAAGACCAACGCTGCGCTTCCCGGTGATATGGCGGCGACATCGCCACCCGCCTGGAAGTACCGAGGCGCGGATGCTGGACTGGCTGGCACGGTGCCTGGCCAGATCGAGACCGCAACCAGTGCGATGGCAGCGCCTCCAAGAACCTTGCCCGGTCGGCTGCTCGACCTCAGCACACGATCCGCGAAGAACGCCAGAACGCCCGCAAGCCCGAGATCCATCATCAGGCTGAATCGGTTGGGAAGGAGATTTTCGAACACGGGTAGCTTGTCGATCAACCTCTCGGGGAGTGCGAAGTGGGTATGGTCGACTCCGTTGGTGTGAAGGTGCGGTCCGAGGCTCAACCCGGCCACCACGAGCGTGGCGAGCGACAGCACCAGGAGCCAGCGATGCCGTCGCCATCGAACCGCGGTGTACGCGAACACCAGCAGGAGCGGCACGCCGACATAAGCGTTCCATTCGATGGGATTGCCCGTCCAGGGGACGAACGGCGCCCCGCTGGTTCCCGGGCCGCCGAGCGACAGGGCGGTCACCGAAGTCGGCACCAGGAAGTTCCAGAGGTCGTTGACGTATACGTCGTGCGCCTGGATGGCACCATGCAGGACCGATGGGCCGAAGAACTGGTAACCGAGTGGCACGCCGGCCACGAGGACGAAACCCACCAAGGAGCTGAGAACCGCCGGAGCCAGGGGTACCAACCGTCGCCACGCATCGACTGGAGCCAGGGCAGCGGCCAGGAGCAGCCCTACGGCGATCGCGATGGCTGCCAACGCGAGGATCTCCTCAGTGCACAGCAACTGTATGGCCGCGAGGACGCCGAGCAAAAGTCCCCGACGCACGGGGCGACGTCTCGGTTCGCGAATGATGTTCTCGAGCGTGAGAAGCATCAACGGCACCGCGAAGTACAGCACGAGGTTGATATGGCCGTAGGCGCGGGCCGCGGCGTACGGTCCAACCACCATCAGCGCTGCTCCCACCACGGCGGCGAGATCGTGCCGGGTATGTCGACGCAGCCACAGGAATGTGCACGCACCATCCAGGGCCAGCGCCCCCACGAGCAGGGCGTTGTACGCGGCGACGACTCCGAAAACGGCGCGCACGGGCCATGAAAGTATCGCGCCAAACGGAACCGTGCCGTCCCACATGGCATTGGCTCCGCTGGGCAGATCGATCCACGTCATGTGCAGCGGGTTGTGCCCGTGCGTTACCGCAAACCAGAACCACGCCATGAAACCCATCATCTTGTCCGAGTCGCCGGGACCGCCGATCGTACTGGTGAGCGGGTGCGCCCACGCCGGAAGGGTCAGCACAACCGCCGCGGCGAGGTACGCCGCCGTGACCAGCGGAATCGTCGGCCACCAGCGCAGGGGCCGGGTGCCGCGCACGTGGAGTTGGCTCGTCCCAGGCCGGTCTACAGGTAGCCGCGCATCCGCCATCGGGCGGCATTGTAGCCGGGGATAACCGGCTGAGAGGCGTGCACACGCGCCCTCAGTGCCGGGTTGTGGTTCTCTTCACCGGCTGAGGAGACCAGTCGAGTGAGAAGTATCCGATCGACCCGCAGTGGCGCTGGCATCCAGTGCGTTGCTGCTCGTTGACCAGCTGCCGCCCAACTCGAACAATCCGACCCGGCCGGACTCATCTGTGACATCGAACTCGTACATCTGGTCGAGCTGGTCATAGACGCGCTTGCCGAACTTCGAATGAACGGCACAGGTCAGTCGGTAGTGCCCGGCGAGCAGGCTCAGGCGCGATATCGAGTACAGAATCTCAAAGGTGGAGCCGGGAGGAGGGCATATCAACGGGACCTGGTTGATGAAGGTGTTCGTGCCCGCGATGGTGTACCCGTCCGCACGGTGGAACGAGATGCCACATACGAGGTCGTCGACCTGTTGCTGCACGGCAAAGACCATGCGAATCGTCACCGGCTGGTCCGCGGTGAGACTGCGGTGCTCAGCACCATCGTCCATGACCAAAGCGACGCTATCGAAACGCACCTCGCCGGTCCCCCATCGCTGGGATGAAGCCGCACCGGAGGCGACCTCGTCGTCCAGGCGACTCCGTTCGCCCAGTGCGTCTGCATCGATTCGCTCGCCGACCATCCGCCTGTATGCGCCCGTCACCTCGGCTGCGGGCCCGTCGGCGATCAGGTGACCGTGGTCGAGCAACAGCGCTCGGTCACAGTACAGCTCAACGGCGCTAAGGTCGTGAGTGACCAAGATGACAGTGCGACCGTCGCGTTTGTAGCGAGCGAACACCTCAAAGCACTTCGCCTGAAAGCGAGCGTCGCCAACTGCCAGGACCTCGTCCATCAACAGTATGCCGGCGTTCGCCTGGATCGCCACTGAGAATGCCAAGCGCACCTCCATGCCGGATGAGAACGTCTTGACCTTCTGCTCGGCGGCGTGTTCCAGCTCTGCGAACGCCAGGATCTCATCGATGCGCTGCCGGAGCTCGCGCCTCGTGATCCCGAGCACTGCGCCGCTGAGGAAGATGTTCTCAACCGCGGTGAGCTCGGGGTTGAATCCGACACCCAATTCCAAGAATGGCGAGACCTGGCCGCGAACCGCGATGCGTCCTGAGGTCGGCTGGTAGATGTTGGCGAGCATTTTCAGCAGGGTGCTCTTGCCGCAACCATTGTGGCCGACCACGCCGAGGAACTGTCCTGGCGGAACGTCGAATGTCACGTCTTTGACGGCTTCGAAGTCCTGGTAGCGGCTCGTGGAGCGCGGATGGGTCACCCGATACTTCAGTGTGCTGCCACGGTCCATGGGGATGCGGAATCGCTTGGTGACGTGGTCCACCGACACAGCTGGAGGGGTGGTCACAGGTACTCAGCGAACTTCGGGGTCTGGTGCCTGAAGGTCGCATAGCCGATCGCCACTAGGGCCAGGACCGCGCCGACCGGTACCAGAAACCTCCACCCTGTGAACTGCACCGTCCAGGGCACCTCGGACGTGACAATCGCATGGCGCACATCTTCGACGATCTGTGCGATGGGGTTCATCCCTAGGAGCTTCGCCTTGCTCCCTAGAAAGGCGGGCGCCAGTGGGTAAACGATCGCCGAGCCATAGAACAGTACCTGCGAGCTGATCTCCCAGACATGTCCGAGATCGCGGTAGAAAACGAAGAGCGACGACAACAGCAACGACAAGCCGAGGACGAGCATGTACAGCTCGATGATCAGCGGGAAGACTGCGAGACTTTGCCATCCCAGGTCGAGTTGATGCAGTGGCGCTGCTATCACGATGATCAGCACCACGTTGATGACAAAGGTCATCGAGGACGACACCGACGCTGCGATGACCAGGATCAATCTCGGAAATGACGCCTTTTTCAGCAGGCTTCCGTTCCCAACGATCACGCCGACACCCACACCCACGGTCTCGGCAAAGAAATTCCAAAAGATGATGCCGACGAGAAGCTGAAGCGTGAAGTGAGGTGAGCTGTTGGAAAGCTTCAGGAAGCGTGCGAAGACCAGATACATGATCGCGAAGAGCATCAGCGGCTTCATCAACGACCATAGATACCCCAAGGCCGACCCGGTGTACTTCAACTTGAATTGTGTAATCGCGAGCTCGCGAATCAAGTTCCAGTTACGACGAGCTTCACTGCCGGGGGACAGTCCGGTTCCCGGTGTCCGGCGGACGGGAGCGAGTTGAGACACGTTGCATCCGTCCCAGAGCTGCCGAGTTGCGATGAACCAGTCCGCGGGCCCCCCGCGCACCTGTGCGACGCAGCCGCATCAGTCTATCAATCCGCGCGCCTCAATCGCGCCATCCGCGCGGTGCGGTCGTCGCGGTGGGGTGCGGGTCATGACGAGGACGTCACGGGCAGGTCGCTGCTCCGTGGACGCTCGGTGGCGTCGTCGCGAGATCGCGACAGACTTGCCCATGCGGAAACGCCTGACACTCCTTGCCCTGGCGCTGGTCACGGCGCTCGCGGGCAACATCCTCACCGCTCCGGCGCGAACCAGTGCCGCGGTCGTGCCGTGGGGAACAGTGCTGGTCCCGGGGTCCGCTTGGGCGGGTGCTGGCGCGTCGCGGGGAGACCTCAACGTGTACTCCAACGGCACCGGCGCGCAGGACCAGCTCGTTGCCTATGGCCTCGGGTACGAGTGTGTCGAGCTGGCGGCGCGCTGGTCGCAGATCGAGTTCGGCGTGCAGCACAACAGTTGGAACATCTCGTTCGCGTCGCAGATGTGGGCCGCAGGTCCGCATGTGACCCCCGCTTTCGTCCAGCACCCCAATGGGGGCGCCGACGGTCCGCAGTTCGGCGACCTGCTCATCTTCGCCAGCACCAGCTCAAACGCGACCGGGCACGTGGCGGTGGTCTCCGGCATCGGTCCCGGGTTCGTCTCCATCGTCGAGCAGAACTACGCGAACTACGCGCCCACTGGCGCCGCGCGCCTGCCCATCGTTGGCACGGCCATGCCCGACCGCTACGGGCTGCCCATCCTCGGCTGGTTGCGCTCCTCGATCGCACCGCCGCAGTGGCACGGCGATCCCGGTCCAGGCGGCTACCTCTCGGACTCATCAGGCAGGGTGTACCCGTACGGCAGCGCCGGCGCACCCACGGAGCAGACGGTCTGGGCCACCGGGCAGGCGACGGCCAAGGGCATTGCGCTGATCCCCAGGACGGCGTCGGGGTACGTCCTCGACAGCTTCGGTGGTCTGCATGCGTTCGGCGGCGCGCAGCGGATTCGCACCCCAGCGTACTGGTTCGGCCAGAACGTCGCGCGCGCTATGGCTGTGACACCAGGTGGGAAGGGTGGCTATGTCCTCGACGCCTTCGGCGTCATGCACCCGTTCGGCGACGCGACGCCGCTCGCGGCCGACTTCGCCTGGCCCGGCTGGGACATCGCGCGAGCGATCGTCCTTCGGTCTGACGGGCTCGGCGGGCTGGTGCTCGATGGCTGGGGCGGGCTCCACCCCTTCGGCAACTTTCCAGCCGTGCGGCTCAACGGCAACTACTACCCCGGGCAGGACATCGCGCGCGCAGCGTGCCTGCGCAGTGACGGCGTCAGCGGCTGGTGGGTGGACATGAACAACGACGTCCACTCCTTCGGCGGCGCGCCGGTTGTGAAGGCGACCACGGATTACCCTGGACAGGACGTCGCTCGCTCCATCGTCTGCACCGACGACGGAGGCGGTTACACCTTGACCAACGCTGGACAGATCCTGCAGTTCGGCGACACCCCGGCCATGTGGTCGGTTCGATCACCAGCCAACATCATCGCCACCGGCTTGGCCGCCTGATGGCTACTTCCCACACCTCCGCGCGCGGCTGGCATCGCTCTACCGCACGAGCACTGCTGGCCCCCGTCGTCGTCGTCGCACTGAGCGCCGGCCCATTTCTCAGCGCCCAACCGGCCGGCGCGGCCACTTCCGCCAGCGTCTCGGTGCTCGCCGAGGGGAGCTTCGAGCAGGCCCCACCGCAGACGGTGTGGACCGAGACGCAGAACAGCGGCGGCGAGCTTATCGATGGCGTCGACCCGCATTCCGGGGCGCTCGCCGCTGATCTCTGTGACATCGACAACTGCAGCGACGGCCATGGCAATGCAGGCGACCAGGTGGCGCAGACCTTCACCGCGCCCGGCCAGGTGGTCAGTGCGCAACTCTCCTTCTTCTACAACGACGCCACCTCCGAGCCTGACCAGAACGTCAGTTGCAAGGACTGGCTGAGCATCGGGCTCGGCGTCGGCAAGGTGCCGGCCGCGTCCGCGACCAGGCGTTACTGCGCTTCAACCGGAGGCGCGTACCGCGCCGACTCCATCGATGTCACCGCATTCCTCCAGGGCCACGGGGGCCAGGCCGTGGCGGTCCAGGCCGGCGCTTTCACCGACAACCTCAACCCCAGCCAGTTCTTCGTCGACGATGTCAGCCTGACGGTGACGTACCTGCTCACGCCATCGGCGCCCGTGGTGACTCCGGTGGCCGATTGCGGGGCAGGAGAGACCACGCTGTCGTGGACACCACCCGCGTTCCCGCTGGGCAGCCAGTGGCCCGTGCAGTCCTATCTGGTGACACCGTACGACGTCACCGGTGCGCCACAGCCCGGGACGACCGTCGCCGGAACGCAGACGTCGCTGCCGGTCAGCCTGCACAACGGCACGGTGTGTTACTTCACGGTGACCGCCACCAACGCCAATGGCACGGGCCCGGCGGGCTCTCCGGCCGTGCCGGTTGCGGCGGTGGTGCCGCTGTCAGCACCGGCTTCGACCGGCTTCACCCTGCAGTGGTCGCTGCAACCGGCGAGCGCGCCGGCGACGTCGTACATCGTCTTCATCCGCGATGGCAGCGGACCATGGTTGAAGTGGGGTGACACGACCGGGACGAGCTCCATCGTGTACGGCGCGCCCGGTCACACCTACCAGTACTACGTCGAGGGCTTCAACACCGCCGGTGGGTCTGGAGCGCCCTCGGGAAATGGGCAGACCGGCGTCACCGTTCCAGCCTCGGCCACGCCTGCCATGAGCCTGCGAGCACTGTACGGCGTTGACGCCTTCGGAGCGCTGCACCCTGCTGCCTCGCCACCTCTCCCGCAGACGTCCAGCTGGACGTGGCCGATCGCCCGCGGCATCGCCGTCGCCCCGTCGGGGGCGGGTGGGTACGTGCTCGACGGCTGGGGCGGCGTGCACCCCTTCGGAAACGCTCCGGCGGTCGGCGGCAATGCCTACTGGCCCGGCTGGGACATCACGCGCAGCATCGCGCTGCGGCCTGACGGCGTGAGCGGCTACGTGCTCGACGCGTGGGGCGGGGTGCACCCGTTCGGCGGCGCGCCCGCGCTCACCTACTCCGCCTATTGGCCCGGGTGGGACATCGCTCGCAAGCTGGTTCTCAACGCCGCGGGGACCGGTGGTTACGTCCTCGACGCCTGGGGCGGTATCCATTCATTCGGCGCCGCACCGGCGATGACCGCCTCCGCGTATTGGAGGGGTTGGGACATCGCCCGCGACATCGTGCTGCTGCGCAACGGCAGCGGTGGCTACGTGCTGGATGGCTGGGGTGGTGTGCACCAGTTCGGCAGCGCGCCTGCGCTCACCGCGTACGCGTACTGGCCGGGCTGGGACATCGCGCGTGGCCTGGTGCTCATCCCGTCCGGCACCGGCGGGTACGTCGCTGATGGTCTGGGAGGTTTCCACCCGCTCGGCTCGGTTCAGTCGATCCCGGGGACTCCCAACTACGCCAACGCCGACATCATGCGTGGAGTCGCCGGGGCCTGAACTAGTGCGGCCGCCGTCCGATGTAGAGCGTCTGCTTTCCCAGCAGGCGCCACGCCGGCGGGCAGCGCAGGTACCAGCGCACCAGCATCGGTGCGCTGGGCAGCCTGCTCTTGGTCGTGAACGGCAGGAACCGCGTGATCAGATGCGACTGCGTGAACCCGGCCAGCTCTGCGGCCTCCACCAGGCTCTTCTCAGTGAGAGCGGTGTGGTGATCGAGGAAGTCCCAGTAGGCGCCGCCGACCAGGCGGATGTTGGGCTGCAGGATGACCACGCGCCCGCCGGGGCGGCATACCGCGCGAGCTTCCACCAATTGCTTGACGACCATGTCCGAATCGGCGAGGTGTTCGAGGTAGTTGCTCATGAACACGGTGCCGAAGTAGTCGGTCGGGAGGACCCGGCTCATCTCGAGACCGCTGACCTGCAGGAAACGGGTATCCGCCCCGAGATGTTCGCTGACGTCACGCAGGTCGGTGGCCCAGCGTTCGCTGGACTGGATGTTGCGGATGAAGTGACCGCGGTCCGCGGCGACGTCCAACACGGGCGCGTTGGGATTGACGAAGCGCTGAAGGTACTTGCAGATCTCAGCCCAGATCCCGTCCTTCGCCGCGGCGTCATCCGCGCTGAAACGGCTTTCGTAGAGCCGGTCGAGATCGCCGCTCGCCGGCGGGTTGGCTGATTTCTCGCGCACGCCGACGGCGACACCGCGAGCGGCAACCTCGCTCTCGTGCCCGCGATTGCCGCTTGACTTGCGTTGGTCGGGCATTGGCTCGCAGGATATCAGGCGCGAGTCGCCCACCGAGACAGGTGAGGTCGGGGCGCGCGCGTAGACTCGCGGCGATGCCGCGCAGACCGCTCCCCGCGCTGAAGTCCGCTGACATCTCCGCACGGTTGGCCGCCATCGTGCGTGCGGTTCCCGACCACCCGCGCGCCGGGATCGTCTTCCGTGACATCACCACCCTTCTCGCCGACGGCCCGGCGTTTCGCGAGACTGTTGACGCGATCGCCGCCGCGTATGCCGACGCGGCGGTGGACGTGGTCGTCGGCATTGAGTCGCGCGGGTTCATCCTGGCGGGGCCAGTGGCCTACCTCTTGCGCGCGGGCTTTGTGCCCATGCGCAAACAGGGCCGGCTCCCCGCGGCCACGGTGTCCGTTGCGTACGCGCTGGAATACGGCGACGCCGTGCTCGAGGTCCACGCCGACGCCGTCACCCGCGGTCAGCGTGTGCTGATCGTCGATGATGTGCTGGCCACCGGGGGGACCGCCGCGGCGGCCATCGAGCTCGTTGAGAGGCTGGGCGGCGTGGTCGCCGGGCTCGCCTTCCTGATCGAGCTGGATGACCTGGGCGGCTCCAATTCGCTCGGGGGCCGAGATCACATATCCCTCATCAGCTTCTGACGGAGACCACGATGACCACAACCACGACCCCAACGACCAGCGAGCACGACGTCGCCGACCTCGCCCTCGCCGAGGAGGGAGAGCGCCTGATTCAGTGGGCCGCCCTGGAGATGCCGGTGCTCCGGCTGATCCGCGAGCGTTTCGAGCGTGAGCAGCCGCTGGCGGGCCTGCGCCTCGGCGCCTGCCTGCACGTCACCAGCGAGACGGCCAACCTAGCCATCGCGCTGAAGGCCGGTGGGGGAGACGTCCGCCTTTGCGCCAGCAACCCGCTGTCGACCAACGACGCGGTTGCGGCGGCGCTGGTCGCCAAGCACGGCATCCCGACCTTCGCGGTCAAGGGCGAGGATTCGACACGATACTTCTCGCACATCACCGCCGTTCTCAACAGCCGCCCCAACCTGACCATGGACGACGGCGCCGACCTCGTCGCCGAGCTGCACCGCAACCGGCCCGAGCTTCTCGAGGACGTGCGTGCAGGAACAGAGGAGACGACCACGGGTGTCATCCGGCTGCGCGCCATGGCAGCGGACGGCGCCCTGCGCTTCCCCATCATCGCCGTCAACGAGGCTCTCACCAAGCACATGTTCGACAACCGGTACGGCACCGGCCAGTCCACCCTCGACGGCCTGATCAGAGCGACCAACATCTTGCTGGCTGGGCGCACCATCGTGGTGTGCGGCTATGGATGGTGTGGCCGCGGCCTCGCAAGTCGCGCGGACGGCATGGGCGCGCACGTGATCGTCACCGAGGTCGATCCGACTCGAGCTCTTGAGGCGACGATGGACGGCTTCGAGGTGACCACCCTCGTCGACGCGGCTCCGCGCGCGGATGTGGTCATTACCGTCACCGGCGACATCAACGTCGTCGACCGTCACCACGTGGAGCGGTTCAAGGACGGCGCGATCATCGCCAACAGTGGTCACTTCAACGACGAGATCAACCTCGCTGCCTTCGATGACCTGTCGACCGCTGTCACCAAGCCCCGCCCGTTCGTCGACAGCTACCGGATGACCGACGGTCGCAACCTGCACGTCCTCGCCGAGGGACGTCTCCTCAACCTCGCCGCTGCGGAGGGCCATCCCGCCGCGGTCATGGACATGAGCTTCGCCAACCAGGCACTCTGCGCCGAGCACGTCGCACGTCATCACGCGGAGCTCGAGCCGCGTGTCTACGACGTGCCCCTCGAGATCGATCGTGAGGTGGCCCGGCTCAAGCTGGAGGCCATGGGTGTGACCATCGATGTGCTCACCGCACAGCAGGAGGCGTACCTGGCCTCCTGGGAGTCGGGCACCAGCTAGCCCGCGGTCTGTCGGGGGACTGCTCAGGCAGTCGACCGGTTACCCTGCCCGGATGACCTTGGCGACCCCACTCAATCCGTACGCGCCCTCCCGCACGGTGCTCCCCAATGGCGTCAGCCTGCTCAATGCGCCGTCGGCGTCCCGCAACGTCGGCGTCTTCCTCATCGTCCGCGCCGGATCGCGTGACGAGACCGCGGAGACCTCGGGGCTGGCGCACTACCTCGAGCACATGTTCTTCAAGGGCACGGCGCGCCGCCCGACGACGCTGCAGATCTCGCGCGAGATCGACCGTCTCGGCGCCAACACCAACGCGTACACCGACACCGAGGAGGTGGCGTACTACGCCGAAGGCCCCGCCACCGCGCTCGACGAGCTCACCGACATCATCACCGACATGCTCACCAGGCCCCTCTTCGCCGCCGAGGAGGTGGAGCGCGAGCGCAACGTGGTGCTCCAGGAGTTGTCGGCGCGGCTGTCGGATCCTGAAGGCTGGATCTGGGACCGGCTCGGCACCGTCGCGTTCGGGGGAGACCAGCCGATGGCGTGGTCCGCCGCCGGCTTTCCATCGGTCATCGAGAAGGCATCCCGCGAACAGCTGCTCGACTACCACGGCTCCTTTTACGCCCCCGAATCGATGTGCCTGACCATCTCCGGCGGGGCGAGCCTCACCGCTGAGCGGGCTGCCGAGCTGCTCGCCGACGTCCCAACGGCGAGCCCTCGGCCGAGGGTGCCAGCAGTGTGGGGACAGGGCGAGCGCTACACGTGCAACGTGCGCCCGGTCACCGACCAGGAGGAGCCGCAGATTCGGCTCGTGTTCGCAGTCCCGGGCATTCCTGCCACCGATGAGGACCGCACCGCGCTCTCCGTGATGACCCACATCCTCGGCGGCGGGATGTCGTCGCGGCTGTTCCACACCGTGCGCGAGCGCAACGGTCTCTGCTACAGCATCTTCTCCCACCACGAGGGGTTCGAGGACACCGGCGTCTTCGTGATCAGCACCGGAACGCGGCCAAAGGACGCGCGCCAGGCCACGGAGCTGTCCTTCGCCGAGTTTCGCGGCCTCGCCGAGGTCATTGTTCCCGAGGATGAGCTCTCGGCCACCAAGTCCGCGATGATCGGCCGGCTGCTGAGATCCACGGAGACAGCGATCAGCCTGGCTCGGTTCTTTGGTGGCCGCTGGCGCGCCGGCCTCCCCATGGAAACCCCGGATCAACGTGCGGAGGCAATCAGCAAAGTGACCGCCGAGCAGGTGCAGAGCGCTGCTCAGCGCATCGTCGCCGGCATCGGGGACGTCCGGCTGGCCTTCGTCGGCCCCGAAGACCAGGGCGCGGAGCTCCTCGAGGCGACTGGCGTCTAACCTGGGGGCGCCGGCGGTCCGGCTCAGGCGACCGGGTCGGCCCGCGGCTCCGGCTGGGTGGCGGTGCGCCACAGGGTCGGCTGGAGGGCGGCCAGCACCACCGCAGCGGCCAGGCCGCCGATGACGAGTCCCAGCTCCACACGCAAGAGCAGAGGCTGCACGGCGAAGACCACCGCGAAGAACACCGCCACGCCCGCCAGCCAGCCGGCCACCACGCCCCGGTAGTTGGATTGCGCGATCAGTCCCTGGCCCAGCGCCTGGCCGGCCATCAGGGCCGTGCAGCTCGCCGCCAGCAGCGACAGGTCCTGCCTGCTGAGCAGGAAGTTGGGGCCGAACACCAAGCGGAGCACGGTTGGCCCAAGGAGGAAGGCCCCTGCGATCGCGATCCCGCCGAGAGCGGCGACGAACATGAGCAACCGCAGCAGGGTGCGCTGGAACTCAACCAGCGCCGCGCGTGAGTGCAAGGCGGCAAGTCTGGGCAGAAGCGCCGCCGTGACCGCCTGGAAGAGGAACAGCGGGACGAAGGCCAGGACGCGGCCGTTGAGGAAGGTCCCGGCGGCGCGTTGCTCAGATGGCGAGGCCAGGAGCTGCACCACCACGGTGCCTCCGTTGAACATGA
>JALZAG010000112.1 GCA_030948445.1 Candidatus Dormiibacterota bacterium | reverse complement strand
GCAGGGGCCGGCGCCGGGCGAGCGGGAGCGGGCGCCGGTCGCGGGGCCGGCCGCGGCGTGGGCGCCACCACCACCGGCAGTGGCTGAAGCGACGGCGAGGGGGTTGGCTTGGGCGAGTGCCGGGCCGCACTGACGGTGGCGCCGCCGAACAGGAGGGCGCAGGCGCAGGAGAGCATCAGGATCGCGCCGACCGGTCCCGCAAGGAGGCGGGGGCTGCGGCGTCGCGAGCGATGCTTCACGGCGGGGACCGGGAAGGCTGTGACGGTGGTGCGCATGGCGTTGCTCGGAGCCATCGTACGTCCCGCTCGACGCAGCGCTGGGTGACCGTTCGGTGACGATAGAAGCGCGGTACCGCTCCGCGCTGCCTTACCCTGCGGGCATGCCTGCGGTGGTGATCAGCTTTGTCGACGGCGAGGTGCTCCACGCCGAGATCCCCGAGCTGACATTTGAGATGCCCGTGATCGAGGCCGAGGTGCGCGGTGTCGAGCCCAACAACCAGCGCGCCATCCTGCCTCTGACCGCGATCACCCAGATCATCATGGGAGCGCCGCAACCGTCCCCCGCTGAGGATGTGGTGGCCGGCTGGGATCGCGCCGCATTCCACTTCATCGACGGCCAGGTGCTGCGGGCGCACATCGCCCCCGACGCCCTGCTGGGGCGTCACGGCGGGATCTGGAAGGTCGTCACCCCCGGGGGTGCGGAGTTGATCACCCTGGCGATCCCGTACTGCGCGCTGAAGGGCGTGTTCCACGTGCGCCAGTGGGACAGTCGCCCCCTGTCCGAGCGCGGGGACAGCGACCGCATCGACACCGTGACACGCGTCCTGGCCGAGCGCGAGCGACACCTCGAGGAGCTGGCCACCCCCGAGCAGCGACGGCCGCTGATGAGCCGGATGGGCCGGCGGCGCACCCCCTGACCCGCGAACCCGGGCTACCTGCAGGGCACGCGATGGTACCGTTGTCGCCCGTGTCGCCCAGTTCCGCGGTGACGGAGTCAGCGGTCGACGCCGGCGCGATGACGCCGCCGTCCCGCCTCCTCAACCGCCGCACCATCCTCTCGCTCGTCGTTGCGGCGCTGATCGTCGCGGTGGCCGTATGGCGCGCGCCGATCAACTGGTCCGACGCCTGGGCGCGGATCCGCCACGCCACCCTCGGCCTGTACGTCGCCGCGCTGGCGGTGTACTACGCGTCCTTCCTGGTGCGGACCTGGCGCTGGAAGCTGCTCCTGCGCAATGCCGGCGAGGATCGGCAGCCCGCCAAACTGCTGCCCATCCTGATGGTGTCCTTCTTCGTCAACTGTGTGGTTCCGGCCAAGATGGGCGACATCTATCGCGCCTACCTGGCACGGCTGCGCCAGGCGGTGCCGGCAGCGATGGCGCTCGGCACCATCATCGCCGAGCGCCTGCTCGACCTCGTGGTGCTGATGCTGCTGCTGCTCATCGCCGGCGCCATCGTCTTCCACGACCGCGCCCCGGGTGTCCTGATCCCGTACCTCATCGCCGGGGTTGCGGTGTGCGCCGCCGGGATCGGCGCCATCCTGGTGATGCGCGCCGGTCGCGGCCAGCGCCTGCTGCGGCTCCTGCCCGAGGCGGTGTTCCATCGCTACGAGAGCTTTCGCATGGGCACCGTCGATTCCTTCCGCAACATGCCGACGTTGGTGTCGCTCACCGCGCTGGTGTGGGCGATGGAGAGCGGCCGCCTGGCGTTGGTGGTGTACGCACTCGGCGACGGGTCCTCGCTCGGGCCCGCGCAGCTGCTGCTGATCGCCCTGGTGGCCGCGCTGCTGACCACGGTGCCGTTCCTCCCGGGCGGGCTCGGACTCGTGGAGGCCGGGATGGTGGGGGTGCTGATCAGTGTCGGCGGCATCGGGCGCGAGGCAGCCCTCTCCATTGCACTGCTCGACCGCAGCATCAGCTACGGCAGCGTGGTCATCGTCGGTGCCATCGTGTTTGCGGTGCTGCATGTGCGTGTACCCCGCCCAGAGGATGCCGCAGCCACGGGCGCGGCGCCGTGAGGGCCCTGGTCACCGGTGGAGCGGGTTTCATCGGATCCACGCTCGCGCAGGCGCTGGTCGACGCGGGCGCGCAGGTGTCCGTCGTCGACGATCTCTCGCGCGGGCAGCGCTCGCAGGTGTCGGACGCCGCTGACTTTCACCAGCTCGACATCGTCGATGAGCGGTTGCCCGCGCTGGTGGCCGCGATCGCACCCGAGGTGGTCTTCCACCTGGCAGCGCAGATCGACGTGCGCCGCTCGGTCGCTGACCCGGTGTTCGACACCCGGAGCAACGTGCTCGGCACCGTCAACGTGCTCGAGGCCTGTGCGCGCGCCGGCGTGCGCCGAGTGGTGTTCGCCTCGAGCGGGGGTGCGCTGTACGGCGACACCACCGTGCTCCCCACACCGGAGACGCACCCGTGCCGTCCTGCCTCCGCGTATGGCGCCGCCAAGCTGGCCGGTGAGACGTACGGCTCGGTGTTCGCCCAGGTCCACGGCCTTGAGTTCGTCGCGCTGCGCTACGCCAACGTGTACGGGCCGCGTCAGGACCCTCACGGGGAGGCCGGGGTGGTGGCGATCTTCGCCCAGCGGCTGCTCGCCGGTGAGGACGCCGTGATCAACGGCGACGGCACCCAGACGCGCGACTACGTGTACGTCGACGACGTCGTCGCCGCCAACCTCCGTGCCGCGCAGACCGCGGCCCTGGGCGCGTACAACATCGGCACCGGGGTCGCCCGCTCCGTCAACGAGCTGTACGAGCTCCTGGCGGCTGCCTCGGCGGTCGATCGTCCGGCGCAGCGGGGGCCCGCCAAGCCCGGTGAGCAGCGCGTGTCATGCCTGGACGTCAGCCGTGCGGGCGCCCTGCTCGACTGGCAACCACGGGTTGCGCTCGACGAGGGCATCTCACGGACCGTCGCTTGGTTCGCCCAGCGCCGAGGCCTCCAGTAACGGGCCAGCCTGGTCGCAGCACGCCGCGGCGTGGTCGGCGAGCGCGGTGGCGGCCGCGGTCACCGCGGGACTGACCAATGGGGCGCTGATCATCCGCCACGCCCAGGCGCTGTCCTCGGCGGCAGCCGCGAGGAGTGTGCGGGCGGTGGCATCGCGGTTGTCCAGCCCCGCCGGTGGCGCCAGCCGGTCGAGCGTCTGCTGAACGGCAGAACTCACCTTGCGGCCGTCACGGGCGGCGTCTGACTCCTTGCCGCGCTCGCCGGGTGAGTCGAGCTCAGCGACCAGCGCTGCGAGCGAGGTGCGCAGCTGCCCGTGGAGCGCCCTCAGCAGAACCGCGGAGTCTGTTGGCTTCGGTTGCGCACCACCGAGCGAACGGTAGGCGCCGAAGAGGAACAGCACCACCACCACGATCGCGATGACATAGACCGCGATGACAGCCTCACTTGTACCGGAACGTGATCCTTCCGCGCGTCAGGTCGTACGGGCTCAGCTCGACACGGACCTTGTCCCCGATGAGGATGCGGATGTAAAACTTGCGCATCTTCCCGGCGGTGTACGCGAGCACCTCCTGTCCGGTGAGCAGCTTCACCTTGAACATTGCGTTGGGCAGCGGCTCGACGACGGTGGCGTCCATCTCGATTGTCTCCTCCTTGGCCTCGGCGGCCACGGCGGCAGCCGCAGGGTCGCGCCGACGCGCGGGGCCGCGGCGGCGTGCGCCGCCGGGACGAGGTGGACGTCGTGCCAAGAGGGTCTCCTGTGAATCGCGGGCGCTGCCTGCAGTGCTTGCCGAGGGTAGCACGGCCAACTCGACGGCGGCGGGCCGTGGGAATCGAATTCACCAGTAGAATCATGGGAAGTCACAGGAGAGGGAATGTCCCAGCAACCACAGAGCGAACGTCGCTCCTTTCTCGAAGCGCTCAGCAAGCGTGTCCTCGTCTTCGACGGCGCGATGGGCACAGGGCTGCACTCGCTCGAGCCAACCATCGACGATTTTGGCGGCCCCAGCCTCGAGGGCTGGATGGACGGGCTGGTCCTGTCCGCGCCGCACCTCGTCGAGACAGTGCATCGGTCCTTCCTCGAGATCGGGTGCGACGTAGTGGAGACAGGCACGTTCCAGGCCACCCGTCTGCGGCTGGCCGAATGGGGACAGGCTGATCGCACCCTGGAGTTGAACCGCAACGCGGCGGCCCTGGCGCGCCGGCTGTGCGACGAGTACGCCACCCCAGAGCATCCGCGCTTCGTCGCGGGAAGCATGGGGCCGACGGGTTTCCTGCCCGCATCGAGCGACCCCTCCCTGTCCAAGATCACCTTTGCCGAGTTGGTGGAGGCCTTTGCCGAGCAGAGCCAGGGGCTGATCGAGGGCGGCAGCGACCTGTTGATCATCGAGACCGCGCAGGACATCCTCGAGGTGCGGGCTGCGATCTTCGGGGCCCGCGAGGCGATGGCGCGCACCGGCGTGACCGTGCCGCTGCACGCGTCCGTCAGCCTTCTCGACACCAGCGGCACCATGCTCCTGGGAACTCAGCCGGGAGCGGTTGTCGCCATCCTCGACTCGCTCCACGTCGACGTCATCGGCCTCAACTGCTCGACGGGCCCCGAGCTGATGCGCGATGCCATCCGCGTGCTCTCCGAGCGCAGCTCGGTGCCGATCGCGTGCATACCCAACGCGGGCATCCCAGCCAACGTCGGGGGGCGAGCCCATTTCCCGCTGGGCGCCGTCGACATGGGCGTGCAGCTCGAGGACTTCGTCAAGCGGCTGGGGGTTGCCGCCGTCGGGGGCTGCTGTGGCACCACGCCCGAGCACATCGCCGAGCTGATCCGTCGCGTGGGGACCGTCCCGGCTCCGGAGCGCAGCGGCGACGGCGTGCCGCGTTTGGCCAGCGCGATGAGCGACCTGGAGTTGAAGCAGGTGCCTGCGCCGATGCTCATCGGCGAGAGGGTCAACGCGCAGGGGTCGCGCGCGGTGAAGCGGATGCTGCTCGCTGAGGAGTACGACGACATCGTGGCCGTCGGCCGCGGCCAGGCCGAGGGCGGCGCGCACGCGCTCGACGTCTGCGTCGCCGTGACCGAGCGCAATGACGAGGCCGAGCAGATGCGTGCAGTGGTTCGCGGCCTGGAGATGTCCGTCGACGCGCCGCTGATCATCGACAGCACCGACGCCGCGGTGATCCGCGCGGCGCTGGAGTCGTACCCCGGACGCGCCGTCGTGAACAGCGTCAACCTCGAGAACGGCCGCACCCGCTGTGAGGCCGTGCTGCCCCTGGTGCGCGACCACGGCGCCTGCGTGGTGGCGCTCACCATCGATGAGGTTGGGATGGCCAACACCGCCGATCGCAAACTCGCCGTGGCCACCCGCATCCGGGACATCGCCTGCGAGGAGTTCGGGCTGCAGCCGCACCAGCTGCTCTTCGACGCACTCACCTTCACGCTGGCCACCGGCGAGAAGGAGTACATCGACTCCGCCCATCAGACCATCGACGGCATCCGGGGCATCAAGGAAGCGCTGCCTGGGGTTCTCACCGTGCTGGGCGTGTCCAACGTGTCGTTCGGGCTGTCGCCAGCCAGCCGGCCCGCTCTCAACAGTGTCTTTCTCTACCACTGCGTGCAGGCGGGGCTCGACGCCGCGATCGTCAACCCGGCGCATATCACCCCATACGCGGAGATCGGTGCCAAGGAGCGTGAGCTCG
>JALZAG010000083.1 GCA_030948445.1 Candidatus Dormiibacterota bacterium | reverse complement strand
CCGGCACGCAAGAGCTCGAGCTGGCCCGATGCCAGATGCTCTGGAACTGGATGATCACCGCGGTCGTGCCCCAGTGGCTCGTCGCAGCAGAGCGCCCGGATCTGGCCGCCGCCGTGATCGCCCATCGCGGAGCCGGCGTCGAAGCCGCGATCGTGGCTCTTGACGTGTATGGCCACGTCCCCGTGCGCCCGATCAACGACAACCACATCAGTATCAACGTGACCAGCGCATTGGACGCGGCCGGCGTCACCGCGGCCTGCGTGGCTGGAAGGGACGCAGCCGACGGACTCACCGGTTCGCGCGCCCGCCGCCGGTGGGAGAGTGCCCGTGTCGTGACCCGCGCCGCCGCGTGGTCCGCCGCAGAGTTCAGGGGCGTGGGAACCGAACAGGGTGACGCTCGACTCCGGCGAACGGGCGACATCCTGCGCGAGAGCGCATTCGTGGTACTGGAAGGCCTGATCGACGCGGGTGCACCGCCACCGCCACCGCCGCCTCCGCCTCCGAATGCGGTGGAGAATGGCGCAATAGGCTCAATCTGGTCGCCACAGCCTTCACGCGAAGTCGTTGCCGGTCGCTAGCCGATAGGGCAACCACGACGCCGGACTGATCTCGCCGCCCCAAGGACCGCGAGTGTGCGGCTGGCACACGACGCAAGCCGTACAGATGGCGTACAGTCCTCCGTCTCAGAGCCGTACGTTGCGAACGCTCGCACCGCGCCTCGAGGGGAGGGAGACGTCATGGCGGGTGTGACCAAGAGCAATCTTCGTCGCGGTCTCGCGGCCCTCCTCCTGGGCGGTGGCATCGCCGGTGGGGCAGTCGCGATGACCGGGCCCCTTCATGTGGCGGCCGTGGGAATTCCCACCAAGTCATGCGCCGGCCCCTCCGGAGGCGCCGCCCAGCCGGGCAAGGCCGACGTGTGCACGGTGTCGCTCCTCGGACTCGTGGCGAACGGAGACGAAGTCGTCGTACAGCCCGCGACACCGGCCGACGCCGTCATCTCAGCGTGCACAGGCACGACGGTAGCCACGCCGTTTGCGTATACGTCCACGGCGTCGTTGACCAGCAACGCGTGCACTTGGACAATCAGCGGCGTGACCGGCGCTTCCGCAGGGAACCTAGTCTTGGGCACAGAGACGTTGCAGATTTCGCCCGCCACAAAGTCAGGAACCTCGGTGACCCAGACCGCGGTGCAATGCTCGATCTTTCCCCCGTCCCCCCTTCCGAACGGGGTGGTGACCTGCGGTCTTTCCCTCCCGATGGGGACGGACGGTGCGGGGTCCTGCGTGGGAGGCACGGCACTTCCCATCGTTGGAGGCTGCACCCCTGCCCTTCCGCTACCCACGCCGACGCCGTCCTCGACGCCGTCGTCCAGCGACAATGGCGGTGGGACCGGGACGACCGACAACGGCACGTCGGCTGGTGGAGTCCAGGCAGCGACAAAGTCCACCCCATTCACCTCCGGTCCCGAGCATCCCCTGCCGGTAGCGGCGGCGCTCGTCGCGGTCGGCGGTGCGCTGCTGGCGCTGGTGGCCGTGGGCGGACCGATGCTGCTGCGGCGTCGCCGCGGGCGGTAGTCCGGTGACGGCGGACGACAACAGGCCGGAGATCGAATGGCGCTTCGGGCCCGGGTCCAAGCGCGCGCCGGCGTGGCTGCGCTGGACGAGGCGGTTGGTCGTGCTCGCCGGTTTGAGCGGGGCGGTGATCGGGATCGTGTTTGCGATCCAGTTCATGCAGACCCCGGCGCTGCTGCTCGACCAGGCGCCCAGTCCCATCGACTCGTACGCGGCCGTCCATGTGGCGTCCGGACCCGCCCCGACGACACCTCGCACTGGCGTCTGGATTGAGGTGCCGACGCTCGCCATCGCGTTGCCGATCCGCCCCGGCGACGGCTCGAACAACATTCCCGACTGGGTGGCTCTCCGCTACCCCGGGACCGCGGAGGCGGGCAACTCCGGCAACAGCTATCTCTATGCGCATGGCCTGCGCGGGATGTTCGGAACGCTACTGTTCGCCAAGCCGCAGGAAGCAGTCATCCTCCACAACTACACGACGGGAATGCTCAGGACACTTCACATCTCGCGTGTGGTTGGCCGGGTCAAGTGGGATGACGGGTCATGGATTACGCAGTTCTCGCCAGTACCGATGCTGACCCTCCAGACATGCGTGGGCGCCGACATACATTCCGACCGTTGGATCGTTCAGGCCACGTAATCGTCGCTGGGACGCCTCCCATGCCGCACCGCGTCGAGTTCCCATGCATGGCTGAGCGCCCCCGGCAGGAATCGAACCTGCGGCCAACCGCTTAGAAGGCGGCTGCTCTATCCGCTGAGCTACGGGGGCTCGGCCAGTGTGCCCCATATAATCGCGGAGCTTCACGGTGGCTATAGCTCAGCTGGTTAGAGTGCCAGGTTGTGGCCCTGGAGGTCGAGGGTTCAAATCCCTCTAGCCACCCCACCTTTGCGGCAGGGGCGAGGCAGATCCTCGCCCCTCTGCTGCATCGGATGGAGTCCGATGCACCTCACTCCACTCCTCGGCGCGCTGTGCGCCGAGACCTGATGCCACCGCTGACGCGGCGGCCGCGCCCACCTCGAGTGGCACTGGGCCTCCGTTGAGGATGGCGTCTGCGTGTGCCAGCCATGACGCATCGGCCGCGACGCTGTCGACCAGCGGGTCTCCACCCAGGCGGGCGATGAAGCGTGCGGCGATCCAGGTGAGACGACCACTACCGGTGTCGATCGCGAAGCGGTTCGCCTGCTCGGCGAGGCGTGTGCCGACGGCGAGGATGGCCATGCGCCTCGCCAGCCGACGGAGCGGGAGCTGCTGCGCCGGTGGGTCGAGGGCAGTGAGCCCGTCCAGCGTGGTTGCGAGGTGGCGAATCTCACCGAGCAGCGGCCTCGCCAGCGCGGCTGCCGGACCGCCTGCACCGGCGGCCTCCGCATGCCGTTCCAGATCACTGAGGAAGTGCGGGCCGGCGCCGCGACGGAGTGCGCGCAGGACATCGAGGGCGATCACGTTGCCGGATCCTTCCCAGATGGCGTGCACCGACACGTCGCGCAGCAGCCGGGCGTCCGGCCAGTCCTCGATGAATCCGTTGCCGCCACGAATCTCCATAGCGTCGCCGCCGCTGATCCGCGCTCGCTCGGTGAAGTAGCCCTTGAAGAGCGGAGTGAGCAGGCGCAGAGCGCCGCCGGCCTCGACATTGCCTGCGTCGGCGCGGTCGAGAAGCTCGCTGACGGCGACGGTCGCGGTGAGCGCTGCCGTGGAGTCGACGACGAGGTCTGCGAGGCTGTCTCGCATCAGCGGGTGCGTCTGGAGAATACCGCCGAAGGTGCTGCGCTGGGCGGTATGGCCGAGCGCCTCCACTGTGTTGCGGCGCATCGCGCCAGCAGTTGCCGTGACGATGCCTACCCGCGTCAGCGACACCATGTCCATCATCTGACGCATGCCTCTGTCGAGGTCACCGACCTGCCACGCGAATGCGCCGCGCAGGCCCACCTCTGCGGATGCCATGGCGCGCGTCCCGAACTTGTTCTTGAGGCGGCGGATCAAGATCGCGTTGCGGGTGCCGTCATCGAGGAGGTGGGGCATGAGGAACAGTCCGAGACCCGCCGGCCCGGGTGGCGCGCCCTCAGGTCGGGCCATGACCAGCACCAGGTCCGATTGCGGGCAGCTGGCGAACCATTTCTCGCCGTGCAGCCTCCACGCGCCGTCATCGTCACGCACCGCCACCGTCTCGTTGGCGCCAACGTCCGAGCCGCCCGCCTTCTCAGTCAGGAACATCGCTGACGTGAGATGAGCGCCGGCGTCGTCGGCGATGCGGGGGACGAAACGTTCAGCCAGCGCGGCATCGTTGCGTGCCAGGCAGCGCGCCATCGCGTCCATCATCCCGACTGGACACCCGGTGATCGCCTGGTCCGCCTGCAGGAACATGTACGAAACGGCACTGGTGAGCGCTCGCGGTGCCACCCGGGGCAACCCGCGCCAGCCGGGGATGTGAGCTGAGCGGACGGTCCCGAAGCCGAGCACGGTGTTGATGAGCTCGTCGTACGCGGGGTGGAACTCGATCGCGTCGACGCGGGAGCCGCGTGCGTCGTACTGCTGCAGCGCCGGAGGGTGTCGGTCCGCACAGACAGCCAGTGCCTCGACGCGCTGGGGTACCAGCTCGCCGAGCTCAGAGAGCGCGCCATCCGCGGCCGGCCAGATCGTCTCCCCGACGCTCTCGCGGACCAGCCAGCGCAGGTGTTCGTCGGCGCGGTACCAATCCTGGCGTTGCGGTGGTGGGATGTATCGTGCGCCCGGGTCGCTCGGCAGCATGCGCGTAGGTTACGCGGAGGCCACGGCCGCGCCATGCCACTGGCCGCGGGCGGTGAGCACGTCACGGAGCAGCCGTGGTCGGTCAGTCATGATCGCGTCCACGCCGAGGTCGAGGAGGCTCTTCATCTCCGCGGGGTCGTCGATGGTCCACGCGTGGACCTGCAATCCGGCTCCCTGGGCGGCATCGATGAAACGCCGGTCGACGACGACCAGGCGGCGGGCGCGCACCGGAACCTGCACGCAGTCTGCCTGCAATCGCGGCATGCGCCCGGTCCGGGACGCCAGCCAGGCGGCGGTGATCCCCCCCGGACCCATCGAGGTGCATACGGCTCCCCCCGACAGCCTCCGCACCCGGCGCAACCGGTCATCCGAGAACGAGCCGACGCACACGCGGTCGAAGGCGTCGAGCCGGCGCAACAACGCCACCAGGGGTTCGACAACGGCGTCTGACTTGGTGTCGATATTGACGAAAACACCGGGCCAGCGGGTCAGCACCTCTTCCATGGTGGGCACACGGATGCCGGTGCCGCGCAGGGGGAACGTGACGCCATCGCGGCTGAAGTGGTACGCCGCGTCCGCTTCGCCGATCAGCGCCGAGCTCACATTGGCGAGACGACCGCGGCGGTCGGTGACCCGCTCGAGCACGTGGTCGTGGAAGGAGAAAACCACGCCATCGCCACTGAGATGCGCGTCGGTCTCGAGGTGTCGATAGCCGAGCTGGACTGCGGCATCAAAGGCGGGAAGTGTGTTCTCGGGCAGCTCCTCCGCGCCGCCGCGGTGGGCGATGGCAATCGGGGTGGGATGGTCGAGGAAGGGGCGAACGCCCATGCACTGAGGCTAGTGCATTCAGACCGCGGCGGCCTGGGCCGCCTCCTGGAGCAGGCGATCACAGCTGGCGGCAGCCCGGCGGCCGGCGGCGATCGCGTCAACCACCAGCGCGGCACCCATCACCGCGTCGCCCGCCGCGACCACCACGCGGGCGGCACGCAGCCCGTCGTCGACCGCGATGCGCACTCCGTCGGCGAGGCTCACCCCGAGCTGAGCGAACAGGGGGGATGGGCGCACCCCGGCAAAGCCAATGGCGAGGAGGACCAGGTCGGTGTCGATCACGCGCTCAGTGCCGGGACGGCGCACCAGGCCGCGACCGCCCCGTTCGACGGTAGCCGCGCGGTCCACGTCGACCACCGCGATGCCGCGGACACGGCCCTGGGCGTCGCTCTGGAAGCCGACCACCTCGATCCCCCATGCCCGGACGCCACCTTCTTCGTGCGCCGCGTGGCTGCGCAGCACCAATGGCCATTGAGGCCACGGATTGGAGGCGGGACGCACACGCGGCGGCTCGGGGTAGATGACCAGTTGCTGGACCGACGCGCAGGCCTCCCGGTGCGAATCGCCCAGGCAGTCGGCGGCGGTGTCCCCACCGCCGATGATCACCACGTGTCGTCCCGCTGCGCTGATCACATCGGCGGCGTCGCCTGCGACACGGCGGTTCTGCCCGACCAGGTAGTCCATGGCCAGGTGAATTCCGTTGAGATCGCGTCCCGGGAGGTCGACGTCGCGACCCCGCTCGGCACCCACCGCCAGGACGACCGCATCGTGGCGATCGAGCAGCTGCTCACCGGTGACGTCGACACCGCACTCGTAGTTGCATTCGAAGCTGATGCCCTCAGCGCTGAGCAGGTCGAGGCGGCGATCGAGGAGCCCCTTGCCCATCTTGAAATCGGGGATGCCGTAGCGAAGCAGCCCCCCGGGGCGATCGGCTCGCTCGTACACCACCACGTGGTGGCCGGCGCGGTTGAGCTGCTGCGCTGCCGCGAGGCCGGCCGGCCCCGAACCAACCACCGCGACACTGCGACCGGTGCGGTATGCCGGAGGTTCGGGCCTGATCCAACCGTTGGCGAAGGCGGTCTCGATGGTGGTGCGCTCGATCTCCTTGATGCTCACCGCTTCGGCGCCAATGGCCAGCACGCAGGCCGGCTCGCATGGTGCGGGGCACAGCCACCCGGTGAACTCCGGAAAATTGTTGGTGCTGGCGAGGTTGTCGGAGGCACCGTGCCAATCCCCGGTGCGAGCCAGGCCGTTCCATTCCGGGATGAGGTTGTTGAGCGGGCAGGCGTCGTGGCAGAACGGCACGCCACAGTCCATGCATCGCGCCGCCTGTGCCTCGACGGCGGCCAGCGGCAGTGGGTGAATCAGCTCGCGGTGGTCGCCCACGCGCTCAGCGGCCGGGCGGTACGGCGAGGTGCGGCGCGGAACGTCGAGGAACTCGCGACGCATGGTCACACAACCAGCGCGAGACGACGGGCCGTCATGACACGCTCGTAGTCCAGCGGGAGCACCTTGACGAAGCGACTCAGCGACTCGGGCCAGGCCAGAAGGAGCTCCTCGGCCACAGGACTTCCTGTGTAGGCGAGGTGGTGCTCGAGGAGGGCTCGAACCGTCTCTCCATCCGTGTCATCGTCGACGTCGGCCAGCCGAACCATCCCGGTGTTGCATCGATGCGCGAAACGACCGTCGACATCGAGCACGAACGCAAGACCGCCACTCATTCCGGCGGCGACGTTACGCCCGGTGCGACCGAGGATGACCACGACACCACCGGTCATGTACTCGAGCGCGTGGTCACCAGTGCCCTCCACGACTGCGTGGGCACCGCTGTTGCGCACCGCAAATCGCTCGCCTGCCACTCCGCGCACGAACAGCTCGCCGGAGGTGGCGCCGTACAGGAGCACGTTGCCTGCGATGACGTTGTCGTCAGCCGGGCGTCCGGCGTTGTCGGGCGGGACGACCACGATGCGGCCGCCACTGAGACCCTTGCCGCAGCCGTCGTTCACCTCGCCGTGCACGGTCAGGGTGATACCGCGGGCGAGCCAGGACCCAAGTGACTGCCCGGCGCTGCCCTGGAGGTCCACGCGAATCGTGTCGTGCGCGAGACCTGGCGCACCGTGGCGGGCCGCCACCTCGCCGCTCAGGCGGGCGCCCACGCTGCGATCGCCGTTGCCAACCCGCATGCGCAGCTGCAGCGGCGTGCCCCGGTCCAGGGCGTCGCTCGCCAATGCGATGACCCTCTCGTCGATGTCGTTGTCGCTCACGTGCGGAGGGCGTGGCAGTGAGTGTCGTGGCTCTCCAGGTACCACGAGCAGCCGGGCCAGGTCGACATCCCCGGCAGTGTCCACCTGGCGTAGCAGCTCGACGCGGCCGACCAGGTCCTCGAAGCGACGCACCCCCATTCGTGACATCCAGCGGCGCACGTCCTCGGCGAGAAAGCGCATGAAGGTGACGATGTGCTCGGCCCGTCCGGTGTAGCGCTCGCGCAGCTGCGGGTCCTGGGTGGCGATGCCGACCGGGCAGGTGTTGAGGTGGCAGACGCGCATCATCACGCAGCCAGCGGCGACCAGCGGCGCCGTGGCAAATGCGAACTCCTCCGCGCCCAGCAGAGCAGCCACGACCACGTCGCGTCCAGTGCGCATGAGTCCGTCGCTCTGCAACACCACGCGGTCGCGCAGACCGTTGGCCACCAGCGTCTGCTGCGCCTCCGCGAGACCGAGCTCCCAGGGCGCGCCGGCGTGGGTCAGGGATGACAGCGGCGCGGCGCCGGTGCCACCCTCGTACCCGGAGACGACGATGTGGTCGGCGCGGGCCTTGGCGACAGCCGCGGCGATAGGCCCGACCCCCATCTCCGCAACCAGCTTGACGCTGATGCGTGCTCGCGGGTTGACCGATCGCAGGTCATGGATCAGCTGCGCGAGGTCCTCGACGGAATACACGTCGTGGTGGGGCGGAGGAGAGATGAGACCGACACCCGGAGTGGCATGGCGCAACCTCGCGATGGTGACGTCCACCTTGTCGCCCGGCAGCTGGCCACCCTCGCCGGGCTTGGCTCCCTGCGCCACCTTGATCTGGATCTCGTCGGCGTTGACCAAGAAGTCGGCGGTGACCCCGAACCGAGCGGACGCCACCTGCTTGATGGCGCTTCGGCTCGAATCGCCACCGTCGCGTGCGAATCGCGACGCATCTTCGCCGCCCTCACCGGTGTTGGAGCGTCCTCCGATACGGTTCATCGCGATCGCCAACGTCTCGTGCATCTCCGGTGAGATCGAGCCGAGCGACATGGCGCCTGTCGCAAACCGGCGGACGAGGGTGTCCGCGCTCTCGACCTCCTCGAGGGGGACGGCGGTGTCGGCTTCGCGCAGACCGAGAAGGCCGCGCAGGGTGCGGCGTTCGGCGGACTCCCTGTCCGCGAGCGCGACATACCGATCGAAGTCCGCCGCCGACTCGGACCGGACGGCATGCTGCAGGGCGCCGATCACCTCCGGGTTCCAGGCACGCTTCTCCCCGTTGCGGCGCCACTGGTAGGTACCTCCAGGGTCCAGCGCCGCTGGCGGAGCTCCCCGGGCGGGAAAGGCGCGCGCGTGACGGCTCAGCGCGTCGGCAGCGATGCGATCCAGGCCGGCACCGCCGATGCGCGTTGGTGTGCCCGCGAAGTAGCGATCGACGACGTCCTCTGCCAGCCCGACGGCCTCGAAGAGCTGCGCACCGCAGTAGGAGAGGACTGTCGATATCCCCATCTTCGCGATGGTCTTGAGCAGTCCCTTGCGCAGCGCCTGGACGACATTGCGCTCAGCCGTGGCGCCGTCGAGGTTGCCAACGACGCCGCTGATTGCCAGCTCCACGGCGGTGTCGAGGAGCAGGTACGGGTTGACCGCTTCGGCCCCGTACCCGATGAGCAGCGCCAGGTGGGCCACCTCCCTGGGCTCGCCGCTCTCCACCACCAGGCCCACCCCGGTCCGGGTCCGCTCGCGGAGGAGGTGGTGATGCACCGCCGCGGTCGCCAGCAGCGAGGGAATCGGGACATGGCCCGCGTCGGCGCCGCGATCGCTGAGAATCAGGACAGTACGGCCCGCGGCGACAGCCTCAGATGCCAACCGGCAGATGCGCTCGAGGCCATCACGCAGCCCATCGACGCCGCGATCTCGGTGAAAGACGGCGGTGATCGTCTCCGCCGGGAACTGGCGCTGGGTGGCGTGGCGGATGGTGGCCAGGTCGGCACTGGTCAGGATGGGGTGCGGCATCTCCAGGCGCGCCGCCTGCCCCGGGCCCTGTTCGAGCAGGTTGCCGCCGGCCCCCAGCGAGGTGGCCAGCGACATCACCGACGCCTCCCTGATCGGGTCGATCGGCGGGTTGGTCACCTGCGCGAAGAGTTGCTTGAAGTACGCGAACAGCGGCTGGGGACGGTGACTAAGCACGGCCAGCGGGCTGTCGTTGCCCATCGACCCCACCGGTTCCTCCCCATTCGCAGCCATTGGGCCCACCACCAGGCGAAGGTCTTCGTCGGTCCAGCCGAAGAGGTGCTGGCGGATGCGCAGCGTGCCGGAATCGGGCTCCCGCTTCTCCTCGCCCTGGGGCAGCTCATCGAGGCGGACTGTGCCGCTGCGGATCCACTCTCCGTAGGGATGACGTCCAGCCAGCTGGCGCTTGCAGGCGTCGTCGTCAAGGATCGCGCCGGCCTCCGTGTCGACCAGCAACAGGCGGCCGGGATCGAGCCGCCACTTCTTGATGATCCGCTCCTCCGGGATGTCGAGCACCCCGGCCTCCGACGCCATGACCACGAGGCCATCGTCGGTGACCAAGTACCGCGCCGGGCGCAGGCCGTTGCGATCGAGGCACGCGCCAACCAGGCGTCCGTCGGTGAAGGCGATCGCGGCAGGCCCGTCCCATGGCTCGAGCAGGGACGCGTGGAATTCGTAAAAGGCGCGGCGCTCCTCGTCGAGAAGCTCGTTGCTGTGCCAGGCCTCGGGGATCATCATCATCATCGCGTGCTCGATGGAGCGGCCCGACATGGTGAGCAGCTCCAGCGCATTGTCGAACTGCGTCGAGTCGGAGCCGTCGGCGTCGAGCACGTCGCGGATCTTGTCGATGTCGCCGCCGAACAATGCGCTGCGGAATTTCGCCTGGCGCGCCGACATCCACGCTGCGTTGCCGCGCAAGGTGTTGATCTCGCCGTTGTGCGCGGACATGCGCGCGGGGTGCGCCAGGTCCCATCGGGGCAGCACGTTGGTCGAGAAGCGCGCGTGGACGATGGCCAGCGCCGACCTCACCGCGGGGTCGCCCAGGTCGGCGTAGAAGCGTCCCAGCTGCTCGGCGGTGAGCATCCCCTTGTAGACGATGGTGCGGCTGCTCAGGCTCGCGATGTGCAGGTGGCGGCGATCCATGCCAGCCTCACGAGCGCGGGTCTCGATGACCCTGC
>JALZAG010000291.1 GCA_030948445.1 Candidatus Dormiibacterota bacterium | reverse complement strand
AAGGACATCGACAACAGCCGTGCCAGGGGGAGCGGGCGGCGTTCCTGGACATGGGTGACGATGCCCACGACCAGCAGAAGCAGCCCGACGATGCCCAGCGCGGCGAGCACGACGCGCTGGCCGGTGATCGCCCCCACGAGGATGAGGAGCACGCCAAGACCGACCTCTCCGGACGCGACCCGCGTGGGCGGCGTCTCGACGTCCGCGCAGACCGCGTAGTAGAGCTGTCGGGAGGAGAACCGCCACCCACCGTCGTGCAGCCGTTGCGCTGCCGCGGTGACGCGGTCGGGCGTGATGTCGACAGCCATGTCGCGCGAGTCTGGCAGGGGATCGGCGTGCGCGCCGGTGGTGGTGGGCCAGCCAGAATCGGAGAGGATGACCGTGGCCTTCTACCGCCCCGACGGCGACCGCTTCGCCTCCACCGAGTACACGCGCGGGCCGTGGGACCCGCTGTACCAGCATGCGGGACCGCCCGCCGCGTTGCTCGGGCGCGCGATCGAGCGCCTCGATGGCGGGGAAGATTTCGTGGTGGCGCGATTCACCATCGAGCTGCTGCGGAGCGTGCCGCTGCGGGTCCTCGCTGCTGAGGCGCGGCTGGCACGCCCGGGCCGACGGGTTCAGCTGGCCGAAGCGACCTTGAGCGACGAGGACGGCGTTATCGCTGTGGCCCGTGCGTGGCGGATCCTCCGTGGCGACACCAGCGCTGAGCAGTCGCCACCGGAGCCAGCCGGGTTCCCCGGCGCGGAGGACGTGGCGCGCGCGGCTGACTTCGACCCCTGGGGTGGACCGAGCTACTTCTCCGCCGTGGAATGGCGCGTGGCCGCGGGCGACTTCATGAGCCCGGGACCCGCGACGGTGTGGATGCGCATGAACGGCACTCTGGTCGACGGTGAGCAGCCGTCGCCCCTGACCCGCGTGTTGGTCGCGGCCGACTCCGGCAACGGAGTCAGCATGGAGCTCTCCCTGCAGACCCACCTCTTCATCAACACCGAGCTGACCGTTCACCTCCACCGAGAGCCAGTCGGCGAATGGATCTGTCTGCACGCGCGGACCAGGATCGGCCCCGCCGGTGCAGGCCTCGCCACCAGCACGTTGTATGACTCAGTTGGGCGGTTCGGGACGGCCAACCAGGCCCTGCTGGTCCGCCCGCGCTGAGCTCAGGGCGAAGGACAGCCTGGCGGTGCGCTCCGCGGCCCGAAGTATGCTGGCGACGTGATCTCGGACACCGCTGCAACGCCGGGCGTCGCTGGGAAAGGCCGCGACTACGCCGCCGAGCAACGCCGCTGGGAGGAGCGTGCACTGCAGCGCGCGCTGTCGCGCGGCGAGCGCAAGGAGGCCTTTGTGACCGGCAGCGGGATCGAGGTCGAGCCGCTGTACGGCCCAGCACAGCTCGATGGCCACGACCCGCTGCGCGCGGAGGGTTTCCCCGGCGAGGCACCGTTCACCCGAGGCATCCAGGCCACCATGTATCGAGGCAGGCTCTGGAGCATCCGCCAGTACGCCGGCTACGGGACCGCCCGCGACGCCAACGAGCGCTTCCGTTTTCTCCTCGCCAACGGGCAGAAGGGCCTCTCTGTGGCCTTCGACCTGCCCACCCAGATGGGCCTCGACAGCGACGACCCGCGCGCCGCCGGTGAGGTGGGCCAGGTGGGTGTGGCCATCGACTCGGTGGCCGACATGGAGGAGCTCTTCGCGGAGATCCCGCTCGACACGGTGAGCACCTCGATGACCATCAATGCGCCGGCGCCGGTGCTGGTGGCGATGTACATCGTCGCCGCCGAGCGTCAGGGGGTGCCCGCTGAGGGTGTGATGGGCACAGCGCAGAACGACGTTCTCAAGGAGTACGTCGCCCGCGGCACGTACATCTATCCGCCGCGACCATCGTTGCGTCTGGCCGCCGATCTCATCGCCCACTGCTCGCGCTACGCGCCCAGGTTCAATGCGATCTCGCTGAGCGGGTACCACATCCGTGAGGCGGGCAGCACCGCCCCGCAGGAGATGGCTTTCGCGGTCGCCAATGCGTGCGAGTACGTCGCCGCGGTGGTGGCGCGCGGCATCGCCGTCGATGACTTCGCGCCCAAGCTCTCGTGGATCTTCAACACCCACACCGACTTCTTCGAGGAGATCGCCAAGTACCGCGCGCTGCGCAGGCTGTGGGCCGGCGTGATGACCGAACGGTTCGGAGCCACCGACCCGCGCTCGCTGATGCTGCGCACCCACACGCAGACGGGCGGGTCGACGCTGACCGCGCAACAGCCCGAGAACAACATCGTCCGCGCCGCCATCCAGGCCCTTGCCGCCACCCTGGGCGGCGTGCAGTCGATGGCGCTGTCCTGTTACGACGAGGCGCTCTCGATCCCCACCCAGAAGGCGCAACGCATTGCGGTGCGAACGCAGCAGATCATCGGCGAGGAGATCGGGGTCACCAACACGGTCGACCCGCTGGGCGGCTCGTACTTCGTGGAGTGGCTCACCGACGAGCTCGAGCGCCGCGCCACCGCACTGCTCGACCAGGTGGATGAGCTCGGCGGGGCGGTCGCGTGCATCGAGTCGGGATGGATGCAGGAACAGATCCAGGAGGAGGCGTACCGCGCCGAGCTGGCCGCGGTGTCAGGCGAGAAGGTGGTGGTGGGGGTCAACAGGTACACCGAGACCGAGGAGGCGCAGGCCCCGGTGATCTTCCGGACCGACGAGCGGGCGGCCACCGAGCAGCTGGAGCGCCTGCGTGCTCACCGGCAGCAGCGTGGTGACGGCGCGGCGAGCCCCGCTCTGCAGGCTCTGCGCGCCGCCGCCACAGGGGATGGCGAGCTGATGCCCTGCATCCTCGACGCGGTGCGCGCCGATGCCACTCTCGGCGAGATCTGCGGCACGCTGCGGGACGTCTTCGGCGAGTACCAGCCACCCACCACGATCTGACGCGGTCAGGTGAAGGCGACGGCACGCCGCGCCGGCGCAACGCTTGGTCGCGTGTGGCACGCCATCGTGACCATGCCGCGCGGAGCGCGGTTGCTGCTCGTTGCGCTGGCGGTTGCGGGCGGCTTCGTCGGGGTGGTGCTGCCGCTGTTCAACAACGGCGGCGCCGCGCTGGGGGAGCTCGCGGGACAGTTGCCGGACGCGGCTGTCGCAGGCCAGGCCGCCAAGGCGGACATCGCATTCGACAATGTCGGCGACAAGATCATCAACCCGGTGTGCGTGACCATGAGTGGTGACGGCGCCGTGCTGCTCTCTGCCGACTTCCAGGGCCTCGACCATGTCCCCGCCACCGGCAACCGCGTGTGCGGGGGCCAGCTCACCGGTCAGGAGACCATCGGCATCACCCTGCACTTCACGCTCAGCCACCGCGGCAGCACCGTGGTGCACCTGGTTCCGCAGCAGGGAGCCACGGTGATCGGCCCCGTGTTCAGCGGAACGGTGGGAGTGAGCTGAGCCGGAAGGATGGCGCCGCGGCGCTCGCTGGAAGTACCCTTGGCGGGCAAACAGGAGGCAGGACCATGGCGCGCGAGTTCACCGACTTCGAGGCATTCTTTCCCTGGTATGTGAGCCAACACAGCAAGCGGGCCACCCGCTGGTTCCATTTCACCGGAACCCACCTTGGGGCTGCCACCGCGCTGGCCGGCGTGGTCACCCGCCGCCCCGCACTGCTCGCCGGCATGCCGCTCATCTCGTACAGCGTGGCCTGGTTCAGCCACTTCGTGATCGAGAAGAACAACCCCGCATCTTTCGGCCACCCGCTGTGGTCGCTGCGAGGCGATCTGCGCATGCTCTCGATGATGTGGCAGGGCCGCGACACCGAGCTGGAGCGGATCGCCCAGGATGCGACGAGGCTGACGCTGGCCGCCTGACCGGTCAGCCCTGCTGCGCGGCCTCCAGTTCCCACGTCGAGCCCTGCGGGGTGTCGCGCACCGCGACGCCGGCGGCGCCCAGCGCATCGCGCAGCGCATCAGCGTCGGCGAAGCGTCCGTGCGAACGAGCCCGCTCGCGCAACGACAGCAGGGCGTCGACGAGCGGCGTGACGTGCTCGGTCGGGGTGACCGCACCCGCGCGGGCCAGCTCGGCGAGACGCACCACCAACTCGCGCAGGACCTCGCGGGCACGGTCCGGCTCGTCCGACTCGAGTGTGTCGCGTGACCACTCGTGCACCGCGGTCTCCATCGCCAGGATGGCTGCGGCAACGCCGTCAGGATCACGGGCGGCCAGTGCAGCAGTGGCCTGGTCGTGCTGGTTGTTGACCTCGTCCATGAAGGGGCCGGCAGAGCTCGGTTGCAGGGGCGCCTCCGGTTGAGGAATGGGCGCGGGGTCGGCGTGCGCGGGCAGCGCCGAAACCACCTCGTCCAGTGAGACCACCTCCGGCGCCTGCCAGTGCCGCTCGTGTCCGTCCCGGCGCCAGGTGACGCGGCCGCGCCCGCGCACGGTCAGCGTGGCGCTCTCGACATCGATGATGCAGGCGGTGTGCTCGTCGACGCCAAGGATGCCGCAGCCATCGGGAAGGGCTGCCTCGAGCACACGCAACCGCCGCTCCCCCATGTAGCAGTAGCGGGTGTCGTGAGTGCCACCCTCGGCGTTGTTGTAGTGGGGGATCACGGCAGCGCGCAGGCCCGTGTGCCGCATCAGGTCGAGGCCCGGCACCCACGCTGGCGCGGCACCGACCTTGTAGATCTCATACACCGGCAGCGCGACCTCACCGAGGCCGACGGCCGCTGCGCTCGAGAACACCACGACGCCACCGCCGTCCAACTTCTCGGTCAGCAGCCCGGGAACACGCGTACCACGCCACTGCCGGATCGCGTAGGTCGGACTGCCGGGCCCGGCGAACACCCACCCCGCCTCCCCGATCAGCGCGCACATGCGCTCGTACTCGAGCGCCGCCGCCGTCTGCGCGTCACGAAACGAGGCGATCTGGACGCGGTGCCCGACGCTGTCGCGAAAGTAGGCGACGGTGCGCGTGGCGATGTCGTCTGCGTTCTCCTGGAAGCCGAATGGCGTGTCGAGCACCACGGCCCGTGCGTCTTTGCCGGCGCGGTCGAAGAGCTCGGCGTGCACCGACGTCATGGTCGGGGCAGTCTCGCCGGACCCGATGATCGCCAGCAGGCGGGGCACCGTCACCCGCCCATCCTAGGCCAGCGCCACGTCCGACCCGTCGCCCGGATGTCAGTCGTGTGCGAAGAACCGAGCCAGCCAGACCAGCGTGCGGACCGGGGCACCGGACGGGCCGCTGGGAATCTCTCGCATGCTCGCCTGCTCGTTCCACACCGTGCCTGCGATGTCGAGATGTACCCAGGGGAGGTCCCCCGAGAAGGCGCGGATGAAGACCGCACCGCCGATCGCACCGGCCTCGCGGCCGCCCCAATTGCGCACGTC
>JALZAG010000262.1 GCA_030948445.1 Candidatus Dormiibacterota bacterium | reverse complement strand
CCACGGCAAGCTTGATGAGACGGACATCGACCTCGGCCGCCTCGGGGAAGTCGAGGTCGGTGATCTCGCAGACGACGTCGTCGCGGCGCTGGAGCTCCTCCAGCACGGTCAGGCCGCGGCGTCCGCGAGCGCGGCGCATCGGGTCGCCGGAGTCGGCGACACGCTGCAGTTCCTCCAGGACGAAGCCGGCGATCAGCAGGCGGCCGGGTACGAAGCCCGCCTTGGCCACCTCGGTGATCCGGCCGTCGATAAGCGCTGAGGTGTCCACCACCACGGGCGGCCCGTCGATGGCCGCTCCGTTCGGCCGCGTGGGCACCGAGCGCGCGGCATCTTCAGTCCCGGTGCGGAGCACGGTGACGAAGGCCTGGCGGCGCCGCGTCCCGACGCGGGCGCCGACGTTGACGAGTGCCACCGCGAGCACCAGCGACACTACGGTGCCGATGTGCAGCGGCAGAGGGCTGAGCAAGACGGCCACAAGAGCGGCGATCAGCAGCCCGGCGACGACGCCGACGAGCGCCCCGAGCACCTGGGCTGGCGGTGCGTCGTCGAGCATCCCCTCCAGCCAGATATACGGCTCGATGGTCAGCAGCGGCGCCGCGAGCGCCAGAGCGGCCGCTCCCACGACGGCGGTTCCGGCGAGAACCACCGCGGTGACCACCCGGTCCGTGCCGAAGATGCCCGGCGAGTTGGTGATCACGAAACCGGCGTAGAAGATCCCCACCACCGCACCCGTGATCGCCCCCACGACGCGGGACGCGGCGCGGGCGCGACGAAGGTGGTCAAGTGAATGGCGATGCATCGTCGCTCGATCTAAGCACAGGGCCGGCCCGGTTGCCGGCTATGTCACCTCATCGCAACGGCTGCGCGCCGCTGGCGGCCGGCTCAATCCGGCCCGAAAAGCGCCAGGGCCGCGGTGAGACTCGACACGCGGTGCAGCCGCAGCCCTGCGCAGGTGGCCCGACCTCCCTCGGGGACCACCGCGGCCACCTGGCCGAGCGCCTGCGCCTCCGCCAGCCGCGCGTCCAGCCGTGCGGCCCGCCGTACCTCGCCGCCGAGGCCGACCTCGCCCACCACCACGGTGTCACCGGGAAGCACCTGGTTGCGAGCCGCCCCGGCGAGGGCCAGCGCCACGCCGAGATCGACCGCCGGGTCGGCGAGGCGCACCCCACCGACCACGTTGAGGAAGACGTCGGCGTGGCCGAGGGTCACCCCGGCGCGGCGCTCGAGCACGGCGAGGAGCAGGTGAAGACGCCCGAGATCGAACCCTGAGCTGGTGCGGCGCGGCAGGCCGAAGGAGGTGGGCGCCACCAGCGCCTGGATCTCGACCACCAGCGGCCGCGTGCCCTCGCAGGTGACCGTCAGGACGTTCCCGGGCACCGCCAGGCTGCTCTCATCGAGAAAGGCACGCCCTGGTGCGTCCAGCTGCCGCAGACCACCGCTCTCCATGGTGAAGAGGCCGAGCTCACCGGTGCTGCCGAAGCGGTTCTTCACCCCGCGCAGCAGCCTGTGCTCGCCGTGGCGCTCGCCCTCGAGGTACAGCACCACGTCGACCATGTGCTCGAGGGTGCGGGGGCCGGCGATCGCCCCCTCCTTGGTGACGTGTCCGACCAGGACGATGGGCACTCCGGTCTCCTTGGCCACGGTGAGCAGCCGAGCCACCGCCTCGCGGACGTGACTGGGGCTGCCCGGGGTGCCCGCCGCCTCTGGGACGCTGACCGTCTGGATCGAGTCGACCACCGCCAGCGGGGGCCGGGTGGACCCGATCGCCTCAGCCAGGGCGTCGAGATCCGTCTCCGCAAGCACAGCCACCGAGGGAACGCGGCAGCCGAGACGTTCGGCCCGCATGGCCACCTGCTGGGCCGATTCCTCGCCGGCGCAGTAGAGAACGGGATGGTCGGGGCGGCCCACCCGCGCCGCCAGCTGCAGCGCCAGCGTCGACTTGCCGATCCCCGGATCGCCGCCGAGGAGGATGAGCGAGCCTCTCACCACCCCCCCACCGAGCACGCGGTCAAGCTCCTCGATCCCGGTGGGGCGGCGCTGGTCGGCGCCGTCGCCGACGCTGTCGAGCGGCTGAGCGACGCCGGTGAATGAACGTCGCGCCCGTGCTTGAGCGCCGCGCACGGCGAAGCCCTCGCCGAGGGTGTTCCAGGCGCCGCAGGAGTCGCAGCGGCCCTGCCACTTCGGCGTGGCCGAGCCGCAGTCCGAGCAGACGTACTGCAGGCGGGGCGCCCGGACGACGGTCATTGACGGCTCACGGCGAACATCTGTTCGGTATTCTGACGGCGCCGGTCGGGGCTGTCCAGTGGAGTAGAGCCACGCACGCGCACCGGCCGGGGCTCCCGGCGCTATTCGGGACCGGCGGACCGTCGACGCAAGAGGGGCGCGCGGCTCAGCCGACGCCAGACCAGCAGCCCGGCAGCGAGCAGGATCAGCAGCGGCAGAGCGCTCACCGCGCCCTCGAGGACAGCACCGGTGACGCGGACGGCGTTGTCCCAGCCCCCGCCCAGGCCGCTGGATACAGGGTTGGCCGCGGTGACGGGAGCCACCGTTGCACCGCGCTCCGAGAGGTGCACCGTGGCGGTGGCCAGCTCGACGGAGGCTGTGAGCACGTTGAGCTGCCCCTGGTCGGTATCCACCTCCGTCTGGACCGCCTCGATCTCCTGCTCGAGGGTGCTGATGTCTCCGATCGAGGTCGCCTTGGCGAGCAAGGCGTCGAGGGCAGCGAGGTGGGCGTGCGCGGAGGCCAGTCGCGCGTTGACGTCCACGAATTGGCCGGTGTGGTCGATCGCGGAGAAGTTGATCGACGACGCGACGAAACTGGTCGGCATGGCATTGAGAAGGTCGGCAAGCTTCGCAGCCGGAACCTTCAGCGTGACCGTGCCGCTGACGATGCGCCCACCGGAATCGGGCTGCGTGGCCGAGCTGACCACATATCCACCGAGCCCCACGCCACGCGCGATGACGGCCTCGAAGGAGGTGAGGAAACTGCTGGGCGCAACCGTGTACGCCGCGTTCACAGAGCGCTCGATGTCGGAGTTGGGCGGCGTGCCCACGATGATGCTGGTGCCGTTCTGGCCAATGGATGCGGTGGAGAACCCGCTCTGCGCTGGGGCGGCAGCGGCTGGATGGGCTAGCCCCTGCCCGGTGGCGACCTGTGGCGCTCCATCGGAAGTGCTGGTTGCGCCCGATGCGCATCCTGCCAGCGCGGCGGTACCGAAGAGGATGGCGGCGATGTGGCGGATGCTCATGGAGACTCCTTGGTGACGCGAGTCATTCGCACTGTGCGCACTACGGGATTCCGTGGCCGGTGAGGGTGGCGACGACTCGCCCGTCGACCGCGTCAACGAGCACCAGCGCAGTTCGGGTGTGGGAGGCGACTGAGCTGGCGACCGGGTCACCGGTGATGGGCACGTCAACCAACCAGCACAGGCAGGTTCCCGCGTTCGGCCCGCCGTGGAGCTGGGCGAACGCCAGCACCGCCGGACCAGGTTGCCCCGGCGTCCCACCGAGAGCGCGGGTGGCGGCCGCCTGGGCCTGCGCTGGACTGAGGGACACGGTGCCGTGCCCACCGGGGGCCAACAGCACCACACCGCTCGCCGCCAGATTGGCGCTGTCAACTCCGGGATAGCCGACCGTGCTTCCCCGCAGCGGCGTGGCAACGTCGGGCCCCGCCGGCGCTGCCGCGCCGAAGCGCGCACTGCTCGAGGAAGCCCCCTGCGAACCAGGATGCGCTGCCACGACGAAGACGACCGCAGCAACGGCGACCACGCCGAGCGCGCCGGCGAGCCATCCCGTGAGACGACGGCCACGCCGTTCGCGAAGGCAGCGCACGTTCATCTGGCTGATGCTGCGAGGCAGTTCGGTAGCCGTGGTCGCCGCGAAGTACATGCGCAACTGCGCGTCGAGATCGACCGCGGGTGTGCTCGGCTCAGACATTCGCCATCTCCTTGCGCATCGACGTCAGGGCCCGCGCCAGGTGGGTCCGAACCGAGCCGGCGCCGCAGCTCATCAGCTGGGCGCACTCGTCGATCGAGTAGCCGTGGTGGTAGTGGAGGAAAACAGCCGCCCGCTGTCTCGGCGACAGCTTGCGGTAGCTGCGGTCGAGGTCGACGAGCCGGCCGTCCAGGCGCGGGTCGGCCACCGCCGCGTCGTCACGGTGTGCCGTCCCGCCAGGACGAAGCCGCAGCCAGCTGCGTCGGTTGATGCAGTGGTTGACGCAGATGCGCGCCAGCCACGTCGGCCGGGCAGATTCATCACGCACGCCGCCCCAGCTTTTCCAGGCCTTCAACATCGCCTCCTGGAGGGCGTCTTCGGCCTCGGCGTGGTCGCGCAGGATCGAGTATGCAATGCCGTACAGCCGCCGGCGCTCCGCGCTGAGCAGCGCGTCGAAGCTGGTTTCCGCGTCCGCCGCGCGCGCCGGGGCCGGCACCATGAGGATCTCCTGCGCAGTCGCCACACCAGAATAGACAGGCGCGCGCGCCCATTTACTGACGGGCAGAGTGAAACGACCGCTCAGTGGCGGCGGGCGTAGCCTCGCTGGCGCCGCTGCGGGCGCTGTCGCTCGGCTGCCACCGTCGCCGCTGCCTCCGCCTCCGGGTCGTCGATGCGCCGCCGCAGCTGCGTGAGCCGGTCGCGCAGCTCCGCGGCGCGCTCGAACTCGAGGTCCCGGGCTGCGCGCTTCATCTCCCGCTCCACCTCCTTGGCGAGCCGGAGCAGCTCGTCCGGTGGCAGGCCCGCCGACTCCTGGAAGTCGGCGGCGTGCGAGCTGACGTCGTCGCGGTGCGTCTCCATCTGGTACACCGCCTTGACGATGGTCAGCGGGGTGATGCCGTGCGCCTCGTTGTGCGCCACCTGGACTGCGCGCCGGCGGTCGGTCTCGGCGATCGCCTGCTCCATGGCGTCGGAGCGCCGGTCGGCGTACATGACGACGTGGCCGTTGACGTTGCGCGCGGCGCGGCCGACGGTTTGGATCAGTGAGCGGTAGCCGCGCAGGTACCCCTCCTTGTCGGCATCGAGGATGCCGATGAACGACACCTCAGGAAGGTCGAGCCCCTCGCGCAGCAGGTTGATGCCGACCAGTACGTCGAAAACGCCCAGGCGCAGGTCGCGGATGATCTCGACGCGTTCGAGGGTGTCGATATCGCTGTGCAGGTAGCGCACGCGCACGCCGGCCTCACGCAGGTAATCGGTGAGGTCCTCCGCCATCTTCTTGGTGAGCGTGGTGATCAGACAGCGCTCCTTGAGCTCGACGCGGCGGGCGATCTGCGCCAGCAGGTCGTCGATCTGCCCCTCGGAGGGCTTCACCTCCACGGTGGGATCCACCAGCCCCGTCGGCCGGATGATCTGCTCGACAACCTTCAGGGAATGCGCTTCCTCGTACGGCCCCGGCGTGGCGCTGACGTAGATGACCTGGTCCACCATCGAGTCCCACTCGGCGAAGGTGAGCGGGCGGTTGTCGAGCGCTGACGGGAGCCGGAAGCCGTACTCCACGAGCGGGATCTTTCGCGAGCGGTCGCCACCGTACATGCCCCCGATCTGGGGGACGGCCACGTGTGACTCGTCCACCACCACGAGCGCGTCGTCAGGCAGGAAGTCGAGCAGACAGAACGGCCTCTCCCCCTCGGCACGACCACTCAGGTGGCGGGAATAGTTCTCGATACCGGCGCAGGTGCCGGTCTCCTGCATCATCTCCATGTCGAAGTTGGTGCGCTGCAGGAGACGCTGCGCCTCGAGCAGGCGCCCGCGCGACTCGAGCTCGGCGACGCGCTCGGCGAGCTCCTCGCGGATGCGCTCGAGGGCGGTCTTCATCTTGTCCACCGGGGTGACGTAGTGCGAGGCGGGGAAGACGGTGAACTCGTCGCGCTGGGCGAGGATCTCGCCGGTCAGCGGGTCGAACTCCTTGATCGACTCGATCTCGTCGCCAAAGAACTCGATGCGCGTGGCCACCTCCTCGTACGCGGGCTGGACGTCGAGCACGTCGCCGCGGACGCGGAACTTGGAGCGCCCGAAGTCGATGTCGTTGCGCGAGTACTGGAGATCGGCAAGCTTGCGCAGCAGGATGTCGCGCCGCCAGGTCTCGCCGCGGGTCACCTTGAGGGACTCGCCGAGGTAGTTCTCTGGTGAGCCGATGCCGTAGATGCACGAGATCGACGCCACCACGATGACGTCACGCCGGGTGAGCAGGGCCCGGGTGGCGCTGTTGCGCAGCCTGTCGATCTCGTCGTTGCGCGACGAGTCCTTCTCGATGTAGGTGTCGGTGCGCGGGATGTATGCCTCGGGTTGGTAGAAGTCGTAGAAGGACACGAAGTATTCGACGGCGTTGTTGGGAAAGAACTCGCGGAACTCGGCCCACAGCTGTGCGGCCAGCGTCTTGTTCGGGGAGAGCACCAGCATCGGCCGCTGCAGCCGTTCGGCCAGGTGCGCGACCGTGAATGTCTTTCCCGAACCCGTGACGCCCAGCAACGTCTGCTCGCGGAGCCCGTCGCTGACCCCGCGGTGGAGCGCGTCGATGGCCGCCGGCTGGTCGCCCGCAGGGGCGAACGACGAGACGATCTCCAGCGCGGGCACGATCTCAGTCTACCGGGCGGCCCTCGCTGGTCCGCGCCCTGAGCGATGCCGGCGAACCGGGCGGATCGGGCTCACCCTCCGCGTACTGAGTCGTACACCTCCTCGAGACGCTGACCAACCCGCACCCAGGAGTGGCCGGCGCCGACCCAGTGGTGGGCGGCGACACCGAGACCATCCCGTCGCGAGGGTGCGGCTGCCAGCTCGAGGCACAGCCGCACCAGTGCGCTCTGGTTGCCCGGCTCGACGAGCAGCACGGGGTGGGCGACAGCGTCGCGAAGACCGTCGACGTCGTAACCGACGACCACGGCTCCGTGTGCCTGCGCCTCGAGCGCGACCAGTCCCAGCCCCTCGTATGTCGATGGCACCAGCACGACCGACGCGCGCCCGTACTCCATCATCAGCCGCGCCTGGTCGACCCGTCCTCCCACGTCAACCCCGCACGCGGCGGCGAAGCGGTGGACGTGCGACTCCAGGGAACCGGCGCCAACCACCAGCCCGGAGGCCTCTGGGTGCTGCTCGATCACGCTGCGCATCACCGCGATGGCGGACATCACGCCCTTCTCAGGCTCCCAACGGCCGGCAAACAGCATGCGGAAGCTATCTCGTGCGGCCGGCGCGGCGGCGGGGACGTCGACTCCAGGAGCGAGGACCTCGATGCGGTCGTGCGGCACCCCGAGCCTGCGCACCGCGCTGGCAGTCGATGGCGAGATGGCCAGCACCATGGACGCGCGGTGGTACGCGCGCGCTTCGACGGGAGACAACAGCCGGCGCAGTGAGCGGCTGCTGTGGGCCATGCGGTATGTGTGGTTGGCGGTGTACACGAGCGGTGCGCCAAGGGCACGGAGCACGAGGACGCCGCCGGGGCCGCCGAGGGCATGCACCACGTCGCCCGCATGGTCACGGACAAGCGACGGGTGCACGTTGAGATGAAGCGAGAAATCCAGCGGGGCTCGGCCGGTGATCCGCGGATACCGCACGGCGTGCTCGCCGCGACCGGCAACCGTGCGCACGGTGTTGCCGCGCGCGAT
>JALZAG010000243.1 GCA_030948445.1 Candidatus Dormiibacterota bacterium | reverse complement strand
TGCAGCAGGTGAAGGACGGCAACGTGACCACTGTCACCAGCACGTCGGAGGCCATCATCGGCACAACCAAGAAGCCTGTCACGGCTGGTTCCGGCCAGGGGACGGCCACCAACTTCTCGACGCAGCGACCCTCATTCGCCAATGACGACCTGCTCGGGTTGCTGCAGACGCACAAGGTCACCATCGACGCCCTCAATCCCAACCCGCCGACACCTCTGTGGCAGACGCTGCTGTTGAGCTTTGGTCCAGTGCTGCTCCTGGTGCTTCTCTTTGTGTATGTCAGCCGACGCATGACGTCGCTGCGCGGCGGGGGCGCCGGCGGCATCCTCGGGCGGTTCGGGCAGAGCGGCGCGCGTCTCTACAACCCCGAGCACCCGCCGACCACCTTTGCCGATGTCGCCGGCATCGATGAGGTCAAGGCGGAACTGCTGGAGGTCGTCGACTTTCTCAAGGAGCCGGCCAAGTACGAGCGCCTGGGGGGCACCGTTCCCAAGGGCGTGCTCCTCATCGGCGCGCCCGGGACGGGCAAGACTCTGCTCGCGCGCGCTGTCGCCGGCGAGGCCGGCGTCCCGTTCTTCTCGATCTCCGCATCGGAGTTCATCGAAGCCATCGTTGGGGTGGGCGCATCCCGTGTCCGCGACCTGTTCAACAAGGCGCGTACCGCGGCCCCCGCGATCATCTTCATCGACGAGATGGACGCGGTGGGGCGGTCGCGCAGCGCGGCGCTCCGGATGGGAAGCAACGATGAGCAGGAGCAGACCCTCAACCAGATACTGACCGAGATGGACGGGTTCGACCCCCACGAGGGGGTGATCGTTCTCGCGGCCACCAACCGCGCTGACGTGCTCGATCCCGCATTGCTCCGACCGGGGAGGTTCGACCGGCGTATCCAGGTGAACCCACCTGATCGGCGCGGCCGGGCGGCCATCCTGGCGATCCACACACGGGCGATGCCGCTGGACAAGGATGTCGACCTCACAGAGATCGCCGGGCAGACCGCGGGCATGGTCGGCGCCGACCTCCGCAACCTCGCCAACGAGGCGGCGCTGTCGGCGGCGCGTCGAGAGGCGTCGACGGTGACGATCACCGACTTCACTGTCGCCATCGAGAAGGTGGAGCTTGGGTCCGAGCGCAAGTTGACGCTCACCGCACTCGACCGCGAGCGCATTGCGTACCACGAATCCGGCCACGCGCTGCTGGGACTGCTCCTGCCCGGTGCCGATCCAGTGAGCCGCGTCTCGATCATCCCGCGCGGCCAGTCGCTGGGAGCCACGACGCAGACTCCAGTCGACGATCGGTTCAACTACGGCGAGGATTACCTCCGCGGACGCATCACCGGCGCGCTCGGCGGACGCGCCGCTGAGGAGCTCGTGTACGGCGTGGTCAGCACCGGCGCCGAGGCGGATCTGCGCATGGTGACCGGCATCGCGCGAGAGATGGTGGTCAGATGGGGGATGAGCCCGAAGGTCGGTGCGCTCAACTACGCGGACGACGGGGGTGGTGCGATGGCCTTCGGAGTCCAGCGCGCCTACAGCGACGCCACCGCTGAGCTGATCGACTCCGAAGTCAAGCGGATCTCGGACGAGTGCCTCGCACAGGCGGTCGCGCTTCTCGAGGTCAATCGGGCCAAGCTCGATGCCTTGGCGCAGGCGCTGCTCGAGCACGACACACTGTATGAGGACGAGATTCTGCGTGTCGCCGACGTGCGTCGGGCGACGCTCGTGCCCCCCCGCGTGATGGCGACTCCCTGAGGGAGGGCTCACCCCCGGCTGGACGATGATCGCCGGACAAGGCGGTAACAAACCGAGTAACCAACCGCCGTGATTGATAGTCTCGTGAGGTTGCCGTGTCGGCGGCTCATCCGGACTCGTTGGAGGGAGCTTGTGAGCGTGGGCTCCATGGAAGGGGAGGGCGGCCTCAGGGGCGGCGAGAGCACGCCGGAGGCGGACGGGGCGGCGGCCGAGCGCCTCCTGCCAACCCTGATCGAGGCGGCCCTCGCTGCGGTGATCATCATGGACGAGCACGGAGTGGTGAGCGCGTGGAACCACCGAGCTGAGCAGGCGTTCGGGTGGTCGGCGGCAGAGGCCATTGGAGCGCCGCTGGTGAACCTCGTTGTCCCGCACCAGCATCGCCACGACCACAACGCCGGGTTGAAGCACTTTCGGGAAACGGGGGAGGGGAAGGTGCTTGGTCAGGTGCTGGAGCTGACCGCCCTCCATCGGGACGGCCACGAGTTTCCCGTCGAACTGCGCATCTCCGAGGCGGCGCGAGTCGGCGGTGTGACCTTGTTCATCGCCTTCGTCCTCGACATCACCGATCGGAAGTCTCGCGAGGTTGAGCTGGTCGCAGCCTACGAGGAGGCACGGTCATCCCGGCAGGCAATCGACGAGTTCGTGAGCATGGTCGTCCATGAGTTGCGCCAACCGATGAGCGTGATCATGGGATACGCAGATCTCCTGCTCGAGGAATTGCCCTCCTCTGATGAGCAGCGGTACAGAGCACCGCTCCAGGCGATTCTGCAGAAGGCCCAGGAGGCGTCGAGCCTCGTCACTGACATCCTCACCGCCGCCAAACTCGAATCGGGTGCGCTGTCCGCGAGCAACGAGGTCTTCGACATCGCAGCGCGAGCTCGCGCCGCGGCGAATCGCGCGGAGCCCGCTATCGCCCTGCGTGGCGGCCAACTCTCGGTCTCCGGTGACACCGCTCCCACCCTCGTCCTCGGTGACCCGGGCCTCGTCGACACCATCCTCGACAACCTCATCGGCAACGCAATCATCTACTCGCCGACCGCACCCGTCGTTCGGGTGACGCTACGGCCCGGACAGGAGGTCGAGGTTGTGGTGTCCGACCAGGGCAAGGGGATAGCGGAGGAGATGTACGGCCGGATCTTCGAGCGCTTCGTGCGAGTTCACGATCGTTCACGGGAGCCCGGAACCGGCCTCGGGCTGTACGTTGCTCGTCACCTCGCGCAGCGGCAGAACGGATCGCTGGACCTCATCTCGAGCGCAGTCGGCGCCGGCAGCGTCTTCGCACTGCGCCTGCCGTCCGCTCCTGCGACTACTGCGCCACCCGGCGGGTAGCTCTCTCGTCGGGGGCCTAGGCGGCCAGCTTGTCCGGAACCAGCCGCTTGATCAGGCCCTGAGCCACCGAAGCGGGCCGCTGCTGCTCACCCATTCGGGCGCCGGCAATCAGGATGCCGGCCGTGAGTGCCGGAATCGCGTACTGGAGCACCTTGAGCTGGCGCTGTGCTGCCGCGACCTCCGGGGGAGTCTCGAAGGCCGGCGTGACACCGTCCTCGACCGGCACATCGCCAGCGTTCATGATCTTCTGTCCGAGGATGCGCGCGTAACCGGTGGCGCCCACAGCACCGAGTGTGAGCACTCCCTTGCCGATGGTCCATGCCAGCACGCCGCGCTGACCAGCGAGTCTTGTCTTGTTGTTGGCAACCAGCATGGCGCCGCCGACGCTGTGGACAGCGATGGCGGCCGCGTTGACCGGCGTCCACGCCGCCCACGCAGCGTCCGCCACTCTGGCGCGCTGATCGCGTGAGGTAACTGCGGCGGCGGACTTGTTGACCCCGACGACCCCCATCAGAGAGCCTCCGAACCAGGCAGCAAGGCCCAGGTCATGGAGAGAGCGAGCGACGGTGTTGGTTTGAGCCATGGGAATCTCCTTGTTACGAGCACTATCAGGAAACTTTAGTGCGCTAGGCCCATTCTCTGCTTTGCGCACCTCCCAAGGCAACGCCGGTTGTCGCGTCGGCGGCGGTCGGTCCGGCGCTGGCGCCGCCCCCGGCCCCTGCCTGCACCTCACTTTGCGGCGTTTGAAGCGTCCTCAAAGTGCGGGACGGGCTCTCCCTCCAGTCCCGCATTCTCGACTGCCTCGATCTCGTCGCCCAGCCGCGGCAGGCTCTCAGCGTCCACGGTGCCATCGTCCGCGGTGGTGATGGCCACGTCGCCCCTGCGGGAGCGGTAGAAGGCACCAAGGAAGATGTTGGCGATCGCTGCCAACGGCACGGCGAACAGCGCACCGAGGATGCCGCCCACCTCCGCGCCGATGAGAAGGGCTGCCATGGCCACCAGCGGGTGCAGCTTGGTCACATGTCCGGCGATGCGCGGCCCGACCACGTAGGCCTCGAGCGCATGGCCGACGAGTCCCGCGATGGCCGCGAGCCCTGCGAGAAGCGGACCCTGGAGAAGCGCGACGACCACTGCAAGCACCATCGCCAGAACGGCACCGATGATGGGCACGAACTCGAGCAGGAAAGCGGCGACGCCGATGACGATGGCGTAGTGGACACCGATGAGTGACAGAGTGAGGGCCGTGTATGCACCGATGATCAGTGACATCAGGGACTGTCCCCGCACGTAAGCGGCCATGGTCGACCCGGTTGCCAGGAGGGCGAAATCGAACCGGTGCGGGTTTTCAGGAAAGAGGTTGCGCAGCGTGGCGACAAGTCCACGGCCATCGATCAGCAGGTAGATCGAGATGACAACCACCAGGATGATGTCGGCAACGGTGGTGGCCACCCCGGCAACCACCGACACAGCGCTGCCCGGTAGGGAGGTGCTGGACGGCAGCACGGCCCCGAGGTTGACGTCGATCCCCCGCTGTGCCAGACCGCTCTGCAGTTGTCTGACCAGCTGAGGAATGTGCTTGGCCTGGTCGATGAGGTTGGGAATGACCAGCGCGACCACTCCGCCGATCGCCGCGAATATCAGCAGATACAGACCCAACACAGCGGGCCCGCGGTGACTGCGGAACCCGGGCAGGCGCTGGAGGGCATCGACCACCGGGTTGAGAATCAGCGCAATGACGGACGCGAAGAGGAACAGCAGCACAACACTGAACACGTGGCTGATCAAACCCGAGGCGCCGTTGTAGATGACCACCACCCCAGCGGCAAGGCCGACTCCGACAAGCACCTGGACCGGCCGACTCAGGTGCTCCCATCTGTGGGCGGTCGTCACCTGGCGTCCTTTGCCATTTCGTCCCGCAGGCGGAGTTGGGTCCGGCGGTGTCGACGTCGATTCGGCCATGACCTCAACTGTAGTCGCACCGTCCCGCGCCGAACCCCGTGGTGCAATGTTCAACAACCACCGGCGCCCGCGCTGGGATGGGGCTAGG
>JALZAG010000217.1 GCA_030948445.1 Candidatus Dormiibacterota bacterium | reverse complement strand
GCGTACCTCTGCATCACGACGCGCACGCGAGTGCCGTCACTCCCGGTGCTCGCGCACGACCTCTGCGGGCTCAGCGAACAACCCGAGGACACGCTGGTGGGCAGCGGCAGGACGCGGCGCAGCGTCGCGGATGTGCCCATCGAGGAGGCCGCGCAGTACTACGGCAACTGGGTGGCCATGGTTCCCCCGGTGCGTGCCGCGTTGGAGGTGCAGCTCGCCGAGGGGACACTGCGCGCGCTCTTCGATGATGTGGAGGTTCCGCTGGTACCGATCCTCGCGGCAATGGAGCGCGTCGGCATCCGGGTTGACTGCGACGAGCTGGCGCAGCGCTCGGGAGAGCTACAACGGCGCATCGTCGAGCTCGAGGGAATCGTCGCCGAGACCGCCGGTTACACGTTCAACCCGGGCTCCACGCAGCAACTGGCGGCGTTCCTGTACGACAACCTCGGTCTCGCGGCCGGCCGGCGCACCAAGACGGGTCGCAGCACGGATGCCGACAGCCTGGAAGCGCTGCGCGGCGAACACCCGGTGGTGGACGTGGTCCTCGAATGGCGCCAGCTCACCAAGTTGAAGAGCACCTACGTCGACGCCCTGCCCCTCCTGTGCGCGGCGGACGGCCGTGTCCACACATCGTTCAACCAGGCTGTCGCGTCCACTGGTCGCCTCAGCTCCGCTGACCCCAACCTGCAGAACGTGCCCGTCCGCACGGCCTGGGGCCAGCGCATCAGGCATGCGTTCGTGGCCGACCCCGGGCAGCGCCTGGTGAGCGCCGACTACTCCCAGATCGAGTTGCGGGTGCTGGCCCATGTCAGCGGCGAGCCCGAGTTGATCGCGGCATTCGAGCGCGGTGAGGACATTCACCGTCGCACCGCGGCCGAGGTCTACGACGTCGAGCCGGAGTCCGTGACACCCGACCAGCGCCGCATCGCCAAGGTGGTCAACTTCGGAGTCGTCTACGGACTGTCCGACTTCGGGCTGGCGCGAGACACCGGGATGGACCAGGAGGCCGCGCGTGTCTTCATCGAGAAGTACTTCGACAGCTTCCCCGCGGTGACGCGGTACCTCGAGCGGACGCGCATGCACGCGCGGGAGTGGGGCTGGGTGGAAACCTTCATGGGGCGCCGGCGTCACCTCCCGGACATCAGGGCGGCCAACCGTCAGCTCCGCGGCGCCGCGGAGCGGATGGCGGTGAACATGCCGATCCAGGGCGCGGCGGCGGACATCATGAAGCTGGCCATGATCCGGTGCGACGCGGCGCTTGCCGATGAGAAGGTGCACTCGCGGCTGCTGCTCCAGGTCCACGATGAGCTGGTCTTGGAATGCCCAGCGGATGAGGTGGATGAGGCCGTCAGGCTGGTCCGCCACGCCATGGGCGGCGCGTCCGAGCTGGTGGTTCCGCTCGTGGTCGACGTCAAGATTGGCCACAACTGGCAGGAGATGACAGCGCTTCGCGAGACAGCGAGTGCCGGAGCTACCTGAGGTCGAGACCGTGGTGCGCGACCTGCGCGCCGCGGTGGTGGGTCGGCAGGTGATGTCGGTGCAGCTCGGCCATCCCAAGGTGCTGCGCTTCCCGGTTCCCGAGGTGTTCACCGCGGTACTGCTCGGACAGCGCTTCGACGCGGTGATCCGCCGCGGCAAGTTCATCATGTGCGAGCTGCACAACGGCGAGGATCTGGTGATCCACCTCGGCATGACCGGTCATGTGCGGGTGTGCGCTGCCGACACCGCCCTGCCTCGCCACACCCACCTGAGAGCCCTGCTCGACGACGGCCGTGAGCTTCGCTTCGACGACGCCCGCCGTTTCGGTCGCATCCTGCTGGGTCCGCGGGCGCTGCTCGAGGACTCGCGCGTGCTTCCCGTGCTCGGTGTCGAGCCACTGTCGGAGGACTTCACCGTCGCCCGCCTCGATGCGGTGCTGCGCTCCACCACGCGCACCCTCAAGGCCGCCCTGCTCGACCAGCGCGGCGTCGCCGGGCTGGGCAACATCTACGTCGACGAGGCATGTCACCTGGCCGGGGTGCG
>JALZAG010000200.1 GCA_030948445.1 Candidatus Dormiibacterota bacterium | reverse complement strand
GGCAGCGGCGAGCAGACCCGGCACTACACGTACGGCGGCGATCTGGCGCGCGGCATCGTCACCGCGATGGAGCATCCCGACGCTCTCAACAACGACTTCAACCTCTCCACCGCGCAGAGCACCACCGTCCTCGAGCTCGCCGAGAAGATCTGGCACCGCATCCGGGGCAACGACGAGCCCTTCCGCTACGTCTCCGACGCCCCGTTCGAGCACGACGTGCAGCGACGCATTCCGGACACCACCAAGGCGGCCACGGTCCTCGGCTTCACCGCCGACACCTCCCTCGACGACATGCTCGGCGAGGTGGTGCCGTGGATCGAGTCGGCGATCACCCAGGGCGTGATCTGATCCTGCGCTGGGGTCAGTAGCCGTACGGGTTCGAGGGACTGGCGCCGCTGCCCGCGGGTGTGGCGGTGGGGGCTGCGCCGGCCCCGCCCGCTGTCGCGGGAATGCTGGACCAGTGCGGGTAATTGCCGTTGGCGTCGCCCGGCTTGGTGTCCCCGGAGTAGAAGTGCAGCGGGTGACCGTTGTACGTCACCTGCGTTCCCTTCCCATCGGTGCGTGTGAATGTACCGAGCTGGCCGGAGATCCCTGACGCTGCCGTGGGCGTGGTCCCCGCGGGCACCGTCAATGGCGGCCAGGTGCTGATGCATCCCCCGCTGCACGCGCTGGAGTTGCTGCCCACGGTGTCCATGTCGAACATGTACAGCGTCATGCCGTTGGAGCCACCGACCAGCACGCTCCCATGGCCGCTGACCGGAGCGGCAGCGATGGTTGTGCTGGACGCCGGCGCTTGCGTGGCGGTGCTGCCGGCGCCCGAGCCGGTGTTGCTGGCGACGGCGCCCCCGCAGCCGGCGACCGCGAATAGGCTCGCGCCGATTGCCAGGCGACGACGGATGGTGAACTGGTGCATGGACGTCTCCTCTGGGTGATGTGCCTCAAGCGTGCGGCCGGCAGGGTCATCGGGCGCAAGGTCCGTACGTCTTAAGACGTGCTCAGACAACTCCGTGGCGCTGTGCCCACAGGGCCGCCTGGGTGCGGTCGGCCACGCCGATGCGTCCGAAGATGCTGGTCATGTGCGCCTTCACCGTCTTCTCGCTGATCGCCAGGCGCCAGGCGATCTGCTTGTTGCTGAGACCTCGCGCCACCAGCTTGAGGACGTCGAGCTCGCGCCCGGTCAGCTCCTCGAACGGTCGCCGCCCACGCCGCGCTGTGATCAGCGCGCGCGCTGCTCGAGGCGACAGCGGGGAGTCACCGGCCGCCGCCGCGCGGACCGCGCGAAGCAGCTCGTCGCTCTCGGCATCCTTGAGGATGTAGCCCACCGCACCGCTGTCGAGCGCCTCCATGACGCGTTCGTGGTCGGCGAAGGAGGTGAGCATGACCACGCGCGCCTCCGGCCGCACCGCCAGCAGACGCCGGGTCGCTTCGATGCCGTCCATGCCCGGCATGGAGATGTCCATGAGCACCACGTCCGGATGCTCCGCGAGCGCCATGCGGATCGCCTCCTCGCCGTCGGCGGCGGCGTCGACCACCTCGACGTCCGCGTCCTCACCGAACAGCTCGCAGAGCCCGCGCCGCACCAGGGGATGGTCGTCGACGATGAGCAGGCGGATGGGGGCCGCCGACATCAGCAGGGCACCTCGACCGCGATCTGGGTACCCCGACCCGGCTCGGACTCGACACGCAGCGAGCCGCCCGCGTCGGCGACCAGGTCGCGCAGAAGGCTGAGCCCGACGTGGCCATCGCGGCGCCGGTCCTCGAGGTCCTCGTCGCTGAAGCCGCGACCGTCGTCGTCGATCTCCAGGCGCACGTGGTCGCCTCGGTTGTGCAGGCGCACCGCGACGTGCGCGGCGCCGGCGTGCTTCCCGGCGTTGCGCAGGGCCTCCTGGGCCACCCGGAAGAGCAGCGTCGTGGTCGCCGCTGACATGGCGGTGTCGCGCGGGGCGTCGAGCGTGACAGCCACCCCGCTGCCGGTGAGCGGCTCGAGAAGGTCGCGAAGCGCGTTGTCGATTCCCTCAGCGTGAAGGTTTGGCGGGGCGATCTCGACGATGAGGGTGCGCAGGTCGCGCATCGCCGCGCGCGTCTCACCGGCGGCGTGCTCGACGTCGGGCACGTTGGCTGTCGGCGCGCTGTTGGCGCCGCTCGCACTCAGCCTCCGCGCCATCGCGCTCAGCGAGAACGTCACCGCCGCCAGCCGTTGCACCACACCGTCATGGAGGTCGCGCGCGATCCGGCGGCGCTCCTGCTCGGACGCGTTGATGACCCGCTCGAGCAGCACCTGGCGCTCGGCGAGCGAGGCGCGCAGCCGGCGCGCCATGCCGACGGCCAGCGGGATCTGCACCACGAACAGGATGGCGAGACCGATGATCAGCACCGGTAGGAAGGACTGCCACACCGACTGCTGGTACTGGCTGATCGCCTCGTAGCGCTGGTACGTCTCGAAGAGGAGCGGGCTGCCCCCCGGGGTGCGCACCGGCAGGTACACCTGGAGCAGCTTGCCGAAGCTCCGCTCGTACTGGTTCTCAGCATCGGTGAGGTCGGACACCCCGGCGTCGATGGCGCCGCCGTGGAAGGACGCCTGCTCGGCGCTGTCGAGCGTGAAGCGCCGCCCGATCAGCCGTGATTCATCCGAGTAGATCACGGTCCCGTCCGACGTCCACAGCTTTACCCGCACCACGTCGGGGCTGAGGATGCGTTGGCGCACGATGGCGTCGAGCGCCCCGATGGCCGCGGGGTCGCGGTGGAGCAGTGAGTCGCTCAGCGCCGGCTGGACGATGCCGGTCGCCTCCACCTGGGTGATGTCCTTGGCGTGCTGGATTGCCTGGTTCTCGGCGTCACGACTGACCACCACGAACGTTCCGGCTCCCACCAGGCAGGCCGCGAGCAGGCCCCCGGCGGCGAAGCGGGCGACCTCGTTGCTGAGCACCCGGCGCAGGAGCCCAGTGCGCGGCCGGCCGCCACCGGTCCGCTGTACGGCGCTGGCTGCGGTGCCGGCGCGACCCTCGTCGAGCACGGTCATGGTCATCGCAGCCTAGCCGCTCGCCGGGCGCCGTGACGCCGATGGCTGTTCATGCTGTGGCATGGTCGATGAGATCGGCGCGGCCGCGGCGCAGTCGATGGTCGTACGACTGCTGCCTGCTCACCCGCGCAGGGGCGTTGCGGCGATGATGGCCGCATGAACCCGTCCGGCGATCAGGTCGACCTCCGCCATGGTGCCCACCACGCGGTCATCGTCGAGGTGTCGGGCGGGATTCGGTCGTACGAGGTCGATGGTCAGAGCCTCGTCGACGGCTACGCGGCGGGCGAGATGTGCACTGGCGCTCGCGGCCAGCTGCTGGTGCCATGGCCCAACCGCCTGCGCGACGGACGCTATGACTTCGACGGCGAGACGTTCCAGGTGCCGCTGTCCGAGCCCGACAAGATGAACGCCATCCACGGATTCCTGCGCTGGGAGCCGTGGGCCATCACCGCACGCTCCGACGATCGAGTGGTCATGGAGCACACGCTCCATCCACGCGCGGGCTATCCCTTCGCGCTGCACATGGCAGTGGAGTACCGCCTCGACGACCAGGGATTGAGCTGCACGCCGACGGCCACCAACGTCGGCGAGCGCAGCTGCCCGTACGCGTTCGGCGTGCACCCGTACCTGCACGTCGGGACCGAGCCGTTCGAGCAGTGCTGGCTGGAGGCGCCGGCGCAGCGCTACCTGGTCAACGACGAGCGCGCCATCCCCACTGGTGCGGCTGATGTCGCGGGCACGCGCTATGACTTCCGTTCGCGCCGGCAGATAGCCGGGGCCGTCGTCGACACCGCGTTTCTCGCGCCCGACCGCGATGACCGCGGACGTGCATGGGTGCGGCTGTGGAACGCACGCCAGGACCGCGGTGTCGGCCTGTGGATGGACGAGCGCTTTCCGTACTACATGCTCTTCACCGGCGACACGCTCCCCGAGGTGGATCGACGCCGACAGTCGATCGGCGTCGAGCCGATGACGTGCGCGCCCAACGCCTTCGCGTCGGGCGACGGTTTGATCACCTTGGCGCCTGGAGAGAGCTCCAGCGGTGCCTGGGGGATCGCACCGCTCGGCCACAGCTGAGCCCGCTGCGCTCAGGGACGCGTCGGCAGCAGGTCTTCGGAGAAGTGACCGCCGGCGGCGATCTCTTCAAGCAGGGCGCGATCGGTCAGCCATTCCACGGGGGCGTGGTCGTCGGTCAGCGGGTCAGTGCTCGGCGACACGGTGCGTAGCTGGCTCGACACCAGCGGTGTAAGGGCGGCCAGCTCCTGCGGAAGCCTCGCCAGCCGACTGCGAAGCGCGCCTGCGGACAGCACGTGATCGAAGCCCACCACCAGCTCGTTGAAGCTCAGCGCAGGCCAGACGCGCACGTCGGGGAGCACGGTGGCGAGCGTGCCGCTGACAGCCTGCGCGAGGCGATCGTCGCCGGGAACACGCGCCATGTTGAAGGCGATCGCCCCGCCGCCGTTGAGGTGACTGCGCGCCAGCGCGAAGAACTGCTGCGTCACCAGCCAGAACGGCACGTACGCCTGCCGATAGGCGTCGACGACGATGAGGTCGTAGCGCGCTGACGTCGTCGCCAGGAACGCGCGTCCGTCACCCTCGATGACGTGCAAGGCGGGAACCGACGCCATGCCCATCAGCTCGCGGCCGATGTCGCTCACCGCGGGGTCCGGCTCGACGCCGTCGATCTGCACGCCGGGGTACTCGTGCGCCAGCGCCCGCGCCATCGTGCCGCCGGCATTGCCGATGATCAGCGCGCGCCGCATCGCGCGGTCGAGCAGCGGTGGCACCACCAATGGCATGTCCCACTCACCCCCGGTCAGCAC
>JALZAG010000157.1 GCA_030948445.1 Candidatus Dormiibacterota bacterium | reverse complement strand
CTCGCGGTGGCGAGAAGGAACACCTCCCACACCTGGGCGCTGTGGGTGAGAGCGAGACCCGCGAGCGCGGCCGCGACGCACATGAGCGCCGCCTGAGTGAAGACCAGCGCCGTGCGACCGCGGAGCCTGTCAGCCAGCGAGCCGCCAAAGAGCCCGAGGAGCGCGTACGGGCCGAACTGACATACGGCGAGAGCGCCGACAGCGAATGCCGAACCGCCGGTGAGTTGCAGCACGAACCACGCCTGCGCCACGTTCTGCATCCAGGTGCCGCTGAGCGACACGACCTGGCCGCCGAAGTACAGCCGGTAATTGCGATGGCGCTTCAGGGAGGCGAATGTGCGACTGGACGCACCGGTGACGCTCACGGTGCGGGGCGCTCCACGAGTGCCTGCAGACCCACGATCGCTGCCTCCACGGCCCGGAGCTGGTCTTCGGGCAGTTCCCGCAGCCGCGCCGCCAGCCAGGCGGTGCGACGGGAACGGACGGCGCGAAGCACGCGGGCTCCCTCAGCGGTGACGGCCAGGCCGACGCGACGCCGGTCACCACCATCCACGCGGCTGCGGGTCACCAGGCCCGACGCCTCGAGGCGGTCGATGTGGTTGGACACCGATGGCGCCGAGGTTCCCTCGCGTGCGGCCAACTCGCCGACGCCGATTCCGGGAGTGCCGTGGATGACGGCCAAGAGCGAGACCTGACTGCTGCCGATCCCGAGCGCATGAAGTTCGCGTCGTAGGTGGCGATTGATGTGCAGCAGCACGGGACGCAGGCCATTGGCCACCGCCACCGGGTCGAGCGCCGTGTCGATCTCTGCCTGCTCCGCCATCTGAAGTAATTATAGAAGCTAACTATATTTGTTGGCAAGGTCTTCCCAGCACGCTCGGATGCGACGATGCGGGCGTGAGAAGGAGGCCGCCGCGCCGGCAGCGGCGGGGCGAGGCCGCGCGGGGGCCTCGCGCCCCGCTGGCGGTGGCGTTGGCTGTGGTGGCCTCTCTGCTGTGGTTCGACCTCCCGGTGGCGGCGCTCACCACCTCTGTCGGGCCGGTCGATCGCCCCCCGGCGACCTGGAACCTCTCATGGCTGTCGGTGGTCGGCCGTCGGATCGTCGACGAGCAAGGACGCACCGTGCTGCTCCACGGGTTCAACACGTCGACGTTGCTGGAGCCGACCGTGCAGCGCTCGCCCTTGGACGACGGCGACGCCACCCTCATGGAGCGTGATGGATTTGACGTGGTACGCCTCGCCGTGTCATGGGGACGGCTGGAGCCGGAGCGCGGCCACTGGGACAGCGCGTACCTCGCCGATATCGCAGCGAAGGTGCAGTTGCTCAACAGCCATCACATCTACGTGGTGATCGACATGCACTTCCTGGACTGGAGCTCGGCCTTTGGCGGTTCAGGCGCGCCGACGTGGGCGGCGGTGCCTGGCATTCCCAACCTCCGCTGGGATCCGCTCGGCGACTGGCAGCGTCATCTCTCGCCTGCAGTGAACGCCGCCAACACATATTTCTGGCTGTCCCCCGACTGGCAGGCCGACTACCTGCAGACCTGGCAGCTGTTGGCGCGGCATTTCCGCGACAACAGCGGCGTCGCCGGGTACGACCTCTACAACGAACCGCACGCCATCCCATTGCCTCCGATCCGCTTCGAGCGCGACTTCATGTGGCCGCTGTACGCGCGGGCCATCGACGCCATCGGCGCCGCCGACACCAACCACCTCTTCATCGTCGAGGGCCAGCTGTTCGGTGACTTCGGCACCACGGTGGTGCCACTGCAGGCGCCCAACCTCGTGTACTCGCCACACGAGTACACCGGTTCCCTTGTGCCCCCGATCTTCGACGGGAACGCGCAGCCTCTTGACGACCACGTCGCGCAGGTGGGCGGGGAGGCAACTCGTGTTCCCGCGGCACTGTGGATTGGCGAGTGGGGCATGTCGGCGACCCAGTCCAAGGCAACCACGTGGATTGACGACGCGCTGAGTGCGTTCGACAGAGCGGGGTCAGGCTGGGCATGGTGGCAGTGGCGCGAGGACTCCCCTTGGGGTATCCGCGATACCGCCGGTCACACCGACGCGACGGTCCTCGCCCACCTGGCCCGGCCATACCTGGCCGCCGCCCCAGCCGGGGTGCATGCGACCGCCGGCAAGGGTGTCAGCGGATCACTGACGGTGACTGTCGATGCCACCGTCACCGGTGGCCAGGTCGTCATAGCGTGGCCGCTGGTGTCGACCTCGGCTCCGATGGTGTCAGGGAGCTGCACCGGCGGCTCGGTTTGGGACGGAGCGACGGCCCGGCTCTTGCTCAATGTCACCGCCGGCGGGGCATGCGTGGCCCACGTGACGGCGGACCCGCGCATCGGGTGAGACTCAGCGGCGCCGCAGCACGTCTGCCAGTGCGACCGCGCTCAGGGCGGCGCCGCCAAACACGCGTGGGCCGACCACTCGATGCCGAAGATGAACGGCGAGCATGGCCGCGTTTCCAGCTGCCACGGCCGCAGCAAGGGCGACGGTGGCGCTGCTGGGCTTGCCACGCTCCGCCGCGGAGCTGGCGGCCAGCGCGAGCCAGAGCCCGCCGAACGCGGCACTCCCAAAGGCGCGACCGCGGGCATTGCGGAACATCTCTCCGCGTTGAGCCAGGAAGAGCGCCGTGTCCCCGGCGCCCGCAAGCGCCGCTCGGGTAGTGAGCTGCATGCCGATCTCCTCAGGTCAGGTGGTGGGGACGCGCAGGAAGCTCTCGGCGCTGCGCCCTTCGCCTAGTCCGTTGTTCTCTGCATTGATGCGCGCCCACTCGCGGAGCCGCTG
>JALZAG010000150.1 GCA_030948445.1 Candidatus Dormiibacterota bacterium | reverse complement strand
GCCCTCCTGGCCGGGGGACTTGCCGGGCAGGCGCTGCTGATCGCCAATCACGCCACCTGGAGCCTCCCCAGCGACCCCATCGGCACCGGGGCAGTCTTTGCGATCACGTACGGCACAGCCGGTGCGCTGGTCCTGCGTCGTCGTCCGGGCAACCCGGTGGCCAGGGTCTTCCTGTACGTCACCGCGGGCGCGGTGCTGTCGCAGCTCGTCGGAGAGTACGCGATCTACGCGTACACGTCGCACAGCGATGTGCCGCTGCGTGGCTTCGCCGCGTGGCTGAGCCTGTGGACGTTCTTTCTCGCGTTTCCGATCGGCCCCACGCTCATCTTCCTCATGTTCCCCGACGGGCTCGGCCAGGACTGGCGCGGCCGCGCGGTGGCGGTCACGGCGATCCTCGGTGAGGCCCTGCTCCTGGTCGCCTACGCCGGCTCCCCCGGGCCAATCGCGCCCGGCGACCGCGTGGCGAACCTGACGCTGCCAGTCGACAACCCCACCGGCTTCCTCTCGACCGACCTGGCCACCACCGTCGTCACCATGGGCTGGGCCGCCTCGGGGCTGGCGCTGGTCGGTGCCGTGATCATCGCCGTGGTGCGACTGCGGCGCAGCACCGGGGAGCGTCACCAGCAGCTCCGCTGGTTCGCGTACTTTGCCGCGCCCGTGGCGCCGGCGTTCGTCCTCCACTTCATCATCCAGGGAACGGGCGTGCCGATTGTCGACTTCGGCTTCCCCGTGTTCTACGCGGTGTACCTGGTGGGCATCCCGGTGGCGGTCGGCATCGCGCTCCTGAAGCATCGGCTGTACGACCTCGACGTGGTCATCAGCCGCACGCTCGTCTACGGCTCGTTGGCGGTGTTCATCACCTCGGTGTACGTCGGCATCGCCGTCGGGATCGGGGCGCTGGTCGGCGGTGGTGGCAAGCCCAACCTTGGCCTGTCGATTCTCGCTACAGGCATTGTGGCGGTCGGGTTCCAGCCCGTGCGAGAGCGCGTTCAGCGCATCGCCAACCGGCTCGTCTATGGCGAGCGAGCAACGCCCTACGAGGTACTGGCGCAATTCTCAGACCGTGTCGCCGAATCGTACGCCGCTGACGACGTCATGCCGCGCATGGCCCGGGTTCTCGCGGAGGGAACCGGTGCACAACGTGCAGATGTCTGGGTGCACAGCGTGAGCGGTTGGCGCGCGGCGGCGGTGTGGCCGCAGGATGCCGCTGTGCCGCTCGCGTTGGCCGCGGAGAATGGGACGTTGCCACCGGAGAACGGCGCCAGCCGCATGGTCGAGGTGCGCCACCGGGGGGACCTGCTCGGCGCGCTCAGCGTCACCAAGCGGACAGGCGAAGCACTCACGCCTGTCGAGGAAAACCTGCTCACCCACCTCGCCGCGCAGGCTGGATTGGTGCTCAAGAACGTCGGGCTCAGCAGCGACCTCCAGGCTCGTCTTGTCGACTTGCGAGCTTCACGTCAGCGGCTGGTGACCGCGCAGGACGAGGAGCGGCGCCGCCTCGAACGCAACCTCCACGACGGTGCGCAGCAACACCTTGTTGCCATCAAGGTCAAGCTGGGACTGGCCGAGATGCTCGCGTCCCGCGATCCTGAGAAGGCCAAGGCCACCATCGCACAGCTCAAGGGCGACGCCGATGAGGCCCTGGAAACGCTGCGCGACCTGGCCCGCGGGATCTACCCTCCATTGCTCGCCGAGAAAGGCTTGGGAGCTGCGCTGCAGTCACAGGCACGCAAGGCGACCGTTCCAGTCACAGTCGACGCCGAAGGCATCGGCCGCCACTCGCAGGAAATCGAGGCGGCCGTGTACTTCTCCGTCCTCGAGGCACTGCAGAACGTGCAGAAGTACGCGCACGCATCCCACGTGATCGTGCGGCTGCGCGAAGGGGGCGAGGAACTCCGTTTCGAAGTCGCTGATGATGGCGATGGGTTTGATGTTGCTGGCACGCCGAAGGGCTCAGGACTCATCAACATGGCCGACCGGCTCGACGCGCTCGGTGGCGACTTCGAGGTGACGTCCACCGTGGGTCGTGGCACCACGCTGCGCGGTCGATTGACGTTGCAGCCCCAGGCGGTGCCCACGTGACCCACCGAGGCGGGCGCATTCCTGCAACCACCGCCCTGGCGATTGCCAGCGGCCTCCTCGGGGTGGGGACCGCGCTCGGGACCGCGGTGCTCGCGTACCTCAATCGACAGTCACTTCCCAACCTCGATGCGGCCGACCCGATATCCATCGTCGTCCCCCTCGGCATCTGCGGTGTCGGCGCGCTGGTGGCGTCACGCCATCCGCGCAACGCAACCGGCTGGCTCTTCCTCTTCGCGGGTATCGTTGGCGGGCTGCAGGGAGTTGAGGACCAGTACGCGCGTTTCGCCCTGCTGACTCACGCCGGCGGCCTGCCCGGCGGCGTGTGGTCGCTGTGGCTGAACAGCTGGTCTCTAGCGCTGATCTACCCCTGCGGGGCCGTCGCATTGTTCTTCCTGCTGCTACCTGACGGACGCCTTCCGTCGCCGCGGTGGCGCCCGCTGGTCGTTGCCGCGATGACCGTATCGGTGGTGGCGATTGTGGCCACCGCCCTCGCCCCCGGTCCGCTCGTGCCCAGCACGAACGGCCTGAACTACCGGGCGCCTGACAACCCTGTGGGTGTCAGTGCATTCAGCGCTGCGGGCGTGGTGGTCGTCGGCAACGTGCTGTACATCGTCGGGCTCATCATCCTCCTGTGCGCCGCGGCGGCACCGCTCGTGCGTACGCGCAGGTCGCATGGCGAGGTTCGTCAGCAGCTGAAATGGATCGCGTACGCCGTTATCACGACGGCCCTGGTCAACCTCATTCTGGCGGTCTTCTTCAGTCAGCTTCCGTCCTGGGTGTACGACGTTCCGGTCATCATCGGCTTTGGCGTGGCCATGCCCGCGGCCGCTGCGATCGCGATCTTCAAGTACCGCCTGTATGACATCGACATCGTCATCAGCCGCACGATCGTGTACGGCTCACTGGCGGTGTTCATAACGGCGGTGTACGTTGGTATCGCCGTGGGCATCGGGACGCTGGTGGGCAGCGGCGGCAAGCCCAACCTGGGGCTGTCGATCGTGGCCACTGCGCTCGTCGCGGTCGGTTTCCAGCCGGTTCGGGAACGGCTGCAGCGGGTGGCCAACCGGTTGGTGTATGGCAAGCGGGCCACGCCCTACGAAGTGCTCTCGCAGTTCTCTGAACGCGTGGCCGAGTCGTACGCCGCAGATGACGTCATGCCTCGGATGGCACG
>JALZAG010000109.1 GCA_030948445.1 Candidatus Dormiibacterota bacterium | reverse complement strand
GTGGGGGGTGGTGCTGTGGCGTCGCGGACGTTCAACGGCGCGGCTGCGGTGTCGGTCATGGCAAACACTCTACCGCGACGGCGGCAGCGGCACGTTCCCCGGCATGGTACGGACGCGGCATCATGCTTCCCAGCAGCCCCGAACCGGAGTGAAGACGATGACCGAACAAGCCGAACCGGACTTCTCTGAGGAGCAAGTGATCACTGAGGAGCGCCAACCGGTTCCCTCGGACCCCGACGAGGGATACGACCAGGACGCGGACGTCGAGCGCGAGCAGGAGGGGCCCACCCGCAGCGCGGACGTCCCCTGACTTGGCGTGCGCCGCGTCCATTCCGTCCGGTCACCGGCGCATCGCCTAGCTCGGGTCGCGCCGCTTGCCCTTCGCAGCGTCGCTCAGCGCGCGCTTGCGCACCAGTCGCTGCTCGCGGCGCACCCGCGCCTGTTCCTGTCGTCTCTTCTCCTCGCCCGTGACCGCGGCGATCGGCGGCACAGTCGTCGGCCGGCCCTCGAGATCGAGGGCCACGAAGACGAGGTGCGCGCTGGCGACGTAGCGCCACTCCTCGCTGGCGACGTTCTCGACGTCGACGCGCACGCCCACTTCCATCGAGGTTCGGTGGGCGTCGTTGACCATGGCCCGCACCGTCACCAGGTCGCCGATGTACACGGGTGCCAGGAAGCTCATGTCGTCCATCGACGCGGTGACCACGCGGCGGTGCGAATGCCGCATCGCAGCGATCCCGGCGGCCTCGTCGACGAGCCGCATGATCGACCCGCCATGGACGTTGCCGTCGTTGTTCGCCTGGGCGATCTGCATGACCGTCGAGATCTCGGTACGTGACGCCGACGGCGGCCGCGGGGTCAGGTCCAGCGGCGCGCTGTACTGGTGGGTACGCTCAGCGCGCAGCCGGGCCCACGGGTCGCTCATCGCAGCACTTCTAACGCGGCGCGAACGAGGGTGCCAACGCCGATCGGCAGGCTGCGTTCGTCGATGTCGAAGTCCGCACTGTGGTGGGGCGGCACCGGGCGCCTTGCCACGTCGCCCGCGCCAACCAGGAAGTAGCAACCGCGGCCGGCCTCATTGATGAGGCAGGCAACATCGTCGCCGACTGTGATCGGCTCCGGGGCGAGCACACTCTCCTCACCCACGGTGGCAATGGCAGCGCGTCGCACGATCTCTGCCGACGCCGCGTCACTGATCACCGGTGGACACCCCGCTGCGCGCTCGAACTCCGCTGAGGCTCCCGACGCCGCGGCGATCGCAGCGGCCACCTCGGCAACCCGGCGCAGCAGCCGCTCGCGTTCGTCCGGGTCAATCGCACGCACGGTGCCGCGCAGCCGCACCTCATCAGCGATCACGTTGAAGGCGCGCCCACCCTCGACGCGACCGACGGTGACCACCGCTGGCGAGAACGGCGAGGTCTCGCGGCTCACAATGCTCTGCAGAGCGAGCACCACGTGCGCGGCGGCGACCACGGGGTCGATGCTGGTGTGGGGCATGCCGCCGTGCCCCCCACGCCCGCGCACCACGATGCCGAACTCGTCGGCGCTCCCGAAGATCGGGCCATCCTTGACACCAACTGTGCCGACCTGGAGCGGTGCCCAGAGATGGATGCCAAACACTTGGTCGACGCCGTCGAGGGCGCCCTCGCCGATCATCGGCACCGCGCCCGAAGCAATCTCCTCAGCAGGCTGAAAGCAGAGTCGCACCCGACCTCGCCAGCTGTCGCGCAGCGCCGCAAGGACCGCTCCAGCACCCAAGGTCATGGCCACGTGGCCGTCGTGGCCACACGCGTGCATGACGCCCGGCACCTGGGAGGCGGCCACCCGATCACTGCCGCGCTCGTCGATGGGCAGGGCGTCCATGTCGGCCCGGAGCATCAGCGTTGGCCCGTTTCCGTCCCCCACACCGGTGCCGTCGAGGTCGGCGATGACGCCGGTGCCCCCAACGCCGGTGCGGATGGTGAACCCGAGCGCCTCGCTCCGCTCGGCCGCCAGCTCGGCGGTGCGATGCTCCTCGAGCGAGAGCTCGGGATGCCGGTGCAGGTGGCGGCGTACCTCGACCACCTCCTCGCGGACACGGTCGACCTCCGCCGCAACGCGACTGTTCTGGTCAGGCATGCTGTCCGCCTGCGACCAGCCGAAGGGCCGCCTCCTGCAGAGCGCCGTTGGTGACCACCTGGTTCGCACCGCGCTCCATGGCCCTCACCCGCACCGCGCGCTCGTCGTGCTGGCAGAACCCGATGATCCGCGTGGCGCCACGCGCCCGCAGCGCGCTGATCAGGGCCAGGCGCGCCTCGACGTCCTGGTTGAGGTCCACGAAGACCGTGTCGGATTCTGGGACCTCGCCGGGGGCCGAGAGCAGGACCGCGATCGGCGCGAGCGCCGCGCGCAACCTGCTGGCGAAGAGCAGGTCGCCGCTCACCAGGGCGACATCAGGTGCGGGCATCGCCGCCATCATAGGAGGGCCGCTGCGACCGCCCGGTCGTGGTGGGTCGCCCGCGTCATGAGCAACCACCTCTGGAGGCAGCCATGGAGATCAGGACCGTCGGCATCGTGGGTGCCGGACTGATGGGCTCGGGCATCGCCGAGGTGTGCGCGCGCAG
>JALZAG010000098.1 GCA_030948445.1 Candidatus Dormiibacterota bacterium | reverse complement strand
GCGGTTCTCGGCGAGCGCGCGGTCGTCGAGGGCGGCCGGCGCACGGCGACGCTGCGCGCCGTCACCAAATGCCGGGTGGCCACCATCGGTGGCGGCGACCTGGACCCCGAGATGCTCGCGCAACTCGCCACGCTGCACCGCCGCGAGGACGCGCAGCCCTGAGACCCGGAGCTCAGGCGCGGCGATGTGCACCGTCGGCGGTTGCCACTGCGAACACCGTCGGTTCCGGGTACTGCTGACGAGCGAAGGCGGCACGCACGGCATCGGCGACCTGGTCGACGCTCTCTGTCGACACTAGCGCGATTGCGCAGCCACCGAAACCGGCGCCGGTCATGCGCGCCCCCCACGCCCCCGCGCCGATCGCGGCGTCCACCGCGAGGTCGAGCTCCGGACACGACACCTCGAAGTCGTCTCGCAGCGAAGCGTGGCTGGCCTCAAGCAGCGGCCCGATTCGCTGCAGCTCCCCACGCCGCAGAAGCTCAGCGGTTTCGGCCACCCGGTGGTTCTCGGTGACGACGTGGCGCGCGCGACGCTGCAGGACACCGCTGAGCCGGCTCTCGACCTCAGCGAGGGTGGTCTCACGAAGTGATGGGACGCCGAGGTTGCGGCATGCCTGCCGGCACTCCTCGCGGCGGCTGCGATAGCCGGTGCCGGCTGTGCCGTGCACTACGGTGGTGTCGATAACGAGCAGGGTGGCGGCGGTGTCGTCCACGTCAAAGGGCACCAGCTCGCGAGCGAGGCTTCGGCAGTCGAGGAACAGTGCGCGCCGCGCCCTGCCGTCGAGCACGGCCAGCTGGTCCATGAGACCCGTGGGCGCCCCTGCCACCGCCTGCTCACCGGCCTGACAGTGCCTCGCGAGATCCTCGTGCGTGAGCTCCTGCCCGGCGAGCTCGGCGACTGCCAGCGCCAGGGCGACCTCCACGGCCGCACTCGACCCCAGCCCAGCGCCCACCGGCACCTCGGAGTCGATGACCAGGTCCATGCCCGGGATCGCCAGCCCGGCGCGGCCCATCGCCCACAGCACCCCCAAGGGGTACGAGGCCCATCCCTCCACCCGACCCGGAACGATGTCGCGCACGGCGACCGTGGCCTCAGTGGGCATCTGCAGCGAGGTGCAGCGCACCACGTGGTCGCCGCGCGCCCGCGCTGCCACCGTGGCCGTCCGGTCGATGGCCACCGGCAGCACCAGACCGTCGTTGTAGTCGGTGTGCTCCCCGATCAGGTTCACTCGGCCCGGGGCCGACCAGATCCCCTCCGGTCGATGCCCGGTCAGACGAGTGAAAGCGTCGATGACGGCATTCACCCCGCGTGCCCGTAACGACAGTCCGTCACCGCCAGTTCTCCCATTGCCGAGGTCCGTCTCGGATTCTCACAGGGTAAAGTTCGTCCATTCCAACCTCAGGGCTTTCCTCACCATGCGCCTGCGCTACCTGATTCCCCCTCTCCTGCTGTGCCTCGTCGCCGCCGGCGCGGTCACTGCGCACGCGGCAGGCGATCGTCAGGCCAGCTTCAATGCCGCGGCGACCCAGCTCCGCGCCCAGTGGGATCGTGACCAGGCACAGGGCGTCCCCGCGTCGAGCCTGTCCCCACTGCGTGCCCAACTGGCGAGCCAGCAGCCGACAGCCGCATGGTGGTCTCCCGCATGGCTCGGCGACGACGGCCAGGCGCTGCTCGGACGTCTGCAGAGCCGGACTGCGGCTGCCTGGAGCGCCGCTCTCGATGCTCAGCGCACCCAGGCCGAGGCGGTGATCACGCAGTGGAACGACTTCGCCCAGCAGCAGACCCTGTGGCTGGCCAGCGACGCGGTGGCCTCGGCCGGGCAATGGTCCGACCAACTCGCTGCGGCCAAGACCCCCGCAGCCATCGAGGCGCTGACGGCGTCGTGGAAGGGCTTCATCGCGCAGCAGCGCACCGCCATCGTCGCCGCTCAGCAGGCCAAGCTCGCCGATGCGCTCAAGTCGGCGGGCGGACCGCAGGCCGTGCTGGCGAGCGCGCGTCACCTCGTCGCGGTGGCCGCCGGCGCCAACCTGGACGCCGGCAAGGTTGACCCCCTGGCCACCCAGCTCAGCAACCAGATCGCGTCCGGCGACAACACCGACGCGATCACCACGGGCGAGCAGTTGCTGCCCGCCCTGTCGAGCTTGCAGTCGCTGGTCAACCTCAACAACCAGGTGTCGGGACAGGTGCTGCCGCTCCTCTGGAACGTCGACCAGGCGGAGGCAGAGGGCACCCCCAAGGCCGCTGCGCTCGCCGCTCAGCAGTCGGGGATCAGGGGGCAGTTCCAGGCGGCCCGGACTGCCGACCAGCTCAATGCTGTCGCGGGCGCGGTCACGTTGCTGCAGAACCAGATCGCCGCCGAGCTCGCCGCCAACCAATGCAGCCACTCGGTGGGGTCCGGCAAGGTGATCACCATCTCGCTCTCGCTCCAGGAGATGGTCTTCTACCAGGATGGGTGCGTGGTCAAGGCGACCCCGGTGACCACCGGGCGCCCGCAGTTGCGCACCCCCACCGGCCACTTCTCGATCTTCAGCAAGCCCAGCAACTTCACCTTCATCTCGCCGTGGCCCAAGGGATCGCCGTTCTACTACAACCCGACGCCGGCCCGATGGGGCCTGGAGTTCGCAGCCGGCGGCTACTTCATCCACGACGCGTCATGGGAGTCGACAGGCTCGTACGGCCCCGGTGGCCAGAACAATCAACAGGCGGCCAGCCACGGTTGCGTGCACACCCCGACCCCGGTGATGGCCTGGGCGTTCTCTTGGACCCCACTCGGCACGCCACTGGTGATCAGCGCCTGACCTCCCAGTCGCTCTGGATGTTTCTCTGAGCAGATTCCCAGCTTGCATGTCGATCATGTGGGCATGAACGAGCCGCAGGAGCAGGTCCGGGTGCTGGTCGTGGACGACGAGAGGGCGATCACCGACCTCGTCGCGATGGCTCTGAAGTACGAGGGTTTCGGCGTGACCACGGCCGCCACCGCGCGGGAGGCACGCAGCGCGGTGATGGACTTCCGGCCGGCGTTGATCGTGCTCGACGTCGGCCTCCCTGACGAGGACGGCTTCGCCCTCGTGCAGCGCCTGATCGGCGATGGCGTCAAGGTGCCGGTGATCTTCCTCACCGCGCGCGACTCCACGGAGGAGAAGGTGCGCGGTCTCACCGTCGGTGGCGACGACTACGTCACCAAACCCTTCAGCATCGAGGAGTTGGTGGCCCGCATCCGCGTGGTGCTGCGCCGTCACGGAGCCGGCGCCGAGCGACCGGTGAGCCGCCTCCAGTTGGCCGACCTCGAGCTCGACGAGGACACGCATGAGGTGTTCCGTGCCGGCCACGCGGTGGAACTGACCAACACCGAGTTCCGCCTCTTGCGCTACCTGCTCATGAACGCGGGACGTGTACTCTCGCGGACGCAGATCCTCGACCATGTCTGGAAGTACGACTTTGGCGGCGACGCCAGTGTGCTCGAGACCTACATCAGCTACCTGCGCCGCAAGGTCGACAAGGCGGAGCCCTCGCTGATCCACACAGTGCGCGGGGTTGGCTACGTGGCACGAGTGCCGCGAGGCGTCTGATGTCGCTGCGGCGACGGCTGCTGCTCACCCTGGCACCGCTGTTCATCGCCGGGCTGGTCGCCGTCGACGTCGCCACATACGTATCGCTGCGCTCATTCCTAGTCGACAACCTCGACCACCAAGTGCTCTCGATACACGCCGCGGTCGAGACTGCGCTGCTCTCCACGCAGAGCAACAGCAGAAGCGCACGGGGTGGCGACTTTGGGCGCGGCGGACCGCCCGGCTCCA
>JALZAG010000090.1 GCA_030948445.1 Candidatus Dormiibacterota bacterium | reverse complement strand
GCCCACGGCACCGGTGTGCTCGGCCGCAACGGCCGCGGCAGCACCGACCACTTCAACCTGCACGGCCGGGTCGCGCTCAACATCGGGACGCTCAGCAAGGCCGTGGGAGTGGTGGGGGGCTACGTCGCCGCGTCGCAGACCGTGCGCGACCACCTCATCCACAAGGCGCGTCCCTTCCTGTTCTCGTCGTCCCACCCGCCGGCGGTGGTGATGGCGTGCATCGCGGCCATCGACGTGCTCGAGGAGGAGCCCGAGCTCATCGAGCGGCTGTGGGTCAACGCGCGCTACCTCAAGAAGGGCCTGGCCGAGCTCGGCTTCGACAGCGGCAGGAGCGAGACGCCGATCACCCCGGTGATGTGCGGCGAGGCCCCGCAGGCGATGGCGCTCAGCGATGCGCTGATGGAGCGCGGAGTGTTCGCGCAGGGGATCGGCTTTCCCACCGTCGCGCGTGGCAAGGCGCGGGTGCGAACCATCGTCGCCGCCACCCACACGACGGCCCAGCTCGACACCGCCCTGGAGGCCTTCGGCGAGTGCGGCCGGGCGCTCGGCCTGCTCTGACGCCCGCCATCGCCGTAACCCGGCGCTGCAGAGAGGACTTGTGTTCAGTGACTCCTTCGACAGCGCGGCGACGCTGAGATGGCCCATCGCAGCGCCGACGAGCTCGAGGTGGAGCGCCAGATGATCGAGGCAGCCCAGCGCGACCGGGCGGCTTTCGCGCCGCTGTACGAGCGCTATGTCGATCAGATCTACGCATACGCGCACACCCTGACCAGGAACCGGGAGCTCGCCGAAGACGTGACCGCATCCACATTCGCCAAGGCCATCGAGGACCTGCCGCGCTTCGAGTGGCGCGGGGTGCCGTACTCCGCGTGGCTGTACCGGGTGGCCGCCAACCTGGTGGCACGGCAGGCGCGTCGCCCCGCCTGGGTCGACATTGAAACCCACCAGCCCGTGGACGGTGAGTCGCCCGAGGTGATCGTGGAGCAGCGCGATCGCGAGGCCACCGTGCGCGCCGCGGTGGCGACGCTTCCCAACGACCAGCGCCAAGCGGTGCTGCTCCGCTTCGGCGGTGAGCTGCGCAACCGTGAGATCGGCGAGATCATGGGGCGCAGCGAGGGCGCGGTGAAGCTGCTGACATTTCGAGCGATGACGGCGCTCCGCAAGGAGCTCGGGGCGCCGCTGCCATCCGAGCGTTCGCTGGAGGGACTCCAATGACCACAGCAGACATCCTGGATCGCGCGCTGGAGGGCGGTGAACGTCTCCCCTCCTCGGTGCGGGGCCTCGTCGAGATCGCGGGTGAGGTGGCAGCGGCGCTGACGTCGTCCCGGCTCAGCCGCGCCGACCAGGACCGCCTCTACGCGCGCTCGCTGGCGATGCTCGAGGCCGCCGTCGACGAGCAGCGGCGGGGATGGCAGCGCGTGCTGCGCCTGCAGCGGCCGGCTCCGGTGCTGGTGGGTGGCGCCGCGGCGCTGACCATCGGGGCGGCGGCGCTGGGATGGGCACTGCTGCATGGCCGGCGGGCGCACCAGCCCTTGGCCGCCTGAGGTTTCGCCGCTTCTGCGGTACGGTTGCGCGATGGCGACCAGGCAGCAGGACACCCCCGACGAGCTCACCCCGAGGGAACGGGCGCGCCTGCGCACGCGCGACCGCAAGCGGGCCACAACCATGGTGGTGGACAACGCGGGTGTGAAACGCACCGCGCTGGCCCTTGCCCAGAAGCGCGCCTCTGGCCCCGCGCGTCCGAAGAGCGGGGACCCGGCATGATCTGTGGATGCCAACCTCGCCCGGCTAGTTCTGCGCCCGCCCCGCCGACCCGAGCGTCAGCCCGGGACCTCGTCGTCCCGCCTCACCCGCGCGGCAGCCGTCGCCAGCAGCATGGGGGCGGCGGTGTCGTCGGTGGGCAGCTCCGCGTCGACCGCGAGGCGGCGCTCGCGCAGGGGCGCTGAGGGAGCCTCGAAGACCACCTTCACAGCCCCCATCGCCTCGCCGGCTGCGGCGGTGGCAATCGCGGTGGCGTAGGAATCGAGCGGGTAGCGGTGGGTGACCAGGCTGTCGGCGGGGAACGAGGGGTCCATCAGCCATTCGCGCACCGCGGCGAAGGTGCGCCAGCCGGCCGGCTCGCGGCCGAAGCCGCCGCTGCCCGCGATGGTCAACTCGCGTGACCACACCGCCGACCAGTCCAACTCCAGCCGCCCGGCCCGCCCGGCGACCACGATGGTGGCGCCGTTGCGGAGCAGGCGCAGGCCCAGCGACACGCTGGCGGCCGTGCCCCGGCAGTCGATCACGCAGTCGAGCCCGCGGTCCAGCACGGGCAGGTCGTCACCGGGGACGACCATGCGGCGCGCCCCGACCAGCTCGGCGGTGCGGTCGAGCAGCTGAGCCGGACTGCCGCGCCAGACCCGCGCGGCGCCGAGACCCATCAAGGCGCGCGCGATGGTGGTCTCGTCGACGGCGAGGTGGGCGGGGAGCTTGCGGCGCCGCCGGCCGCCGCGCTGAGGACCGCGAGCGTCGACCAGCACTGTGATGTCGACGTCCGGATGGAGGCGCCGGAGCGCGGCGATCACCAGTCGCGTGGTGGTTCCCGACCCGATCACCCCGACCCGGTCGCCACGCCGGTTCCAGCGCAGCACCGCGTGGATCGCCGAGGCCAGCGACACGCCGAGGACGCCGCGCTGGTCGGAAATGCCGTCCGCCGGGATGAGCATCTCCTCGTGGGCCAGCACGCCTTCGGACCAGCCACCCCCCGAGGCGAGGCCGCCGTCGGCGCCCAGTCCGATCACGCTGGCACGGTCGCGGTTCTCGCACAGCTCGACCTCGCCCGCCGCGCACCGCGAGCAGGTGGGGAAGCCGCGGATCAGGCAGCCGGCGTTGGGCTCGACCAGCACCCGCTGGCCCTCGCGCACCCAGCGGGTTCCGTTTACCTCCTCGACCACGCCAACCACCTCGCAGCCCGGAACCATCGGCAAGGGCCGCGGCGCCCCCATCGCGGGCAGGGTGCGGTCAGAGCTGAGCAGGGCGAGGTCGCGGGCATTGATCCCGGCCAGCGCCGGTCGAATCAATGCCCACCCGGGTGCCGGGGGCATGGGACGGGGGATCTCGCGCAGGTGGACAGCCGGCGCGGCGTCGCTGCGCGCGGGCTGGCCCTCGAGCACCAGGGCTCGCATGGGCGCGTCGCCGCCGTCGAGGACGGTGAGGATATCTGTTGTCACGAGGCGCAAAGATACCGCCCCGCGCACGCCGGGGCGGCAGAATACCCGCAGATGAGCGCCAGCCCGCCCCCTCCCCCGCCTCCACCACCACCGCCGGGGGGCTGGTCCCAACCACCTCCATGGGCGCCGCCCGCAGCCGGACCGCCGGGATGGGGCCACCCAGCGGGCTGGCAGGGACCCGGGGCACCACCGCCGGGGTGGGGCTGGCCGCAGCAGCCCGTGCTCCCCGGGTCCGGCCGCTTCCGCGCCCAGGCGGTCGGCGAGCTCCTCGACTCGGCCTTCACGCTGTACCGGCGCAATGTGCGGTTGATCCTGTCGATCACCGCTGTGGTCCAGCTGCCACTGGCCGTGTTCAGCTACCTCGCCTACCAGCTCACCGGGATCAGCAGCGCCAGCACGCGCCTCCAACAGCTCAGCGCCAACGGGGTGGTCACCCCGCAACAGCTGTCGAACGTCACCTCGACGCTCTTCGCGCTGTTCGCGGTGGTCTTCGGCATCGCGCTGCTCCAGGCGCTGGTGGTGCAGCCGATCGCGACCGCAGCGATGACCCGCGCCGTCGGCGACATCTACCTCGACCAGCCCGCCAGCCTGGGCTCCGCGTACTCTGCGGTGGGCCAGCGGCTCGGTTCGGTGGTGGGGGTGTCGATGCTGCTGTTCGGCTTCGGCATCCTCCTGTTCGCGGTGGCCTTCGGGGTGGTCGCGGGCACGGTGTACGCGCTCGGCTCGAGTGGCGCCGCGGTGCTGATCATCGTGCTGCCCGTGGTCATCTTCCTGATGATCCTCATGTACACGCGCTGGCTGTTCGCCGCGCCCATCGTCATGCTGGAGCGCGCCCGCCCAGTCGCGGCGCTGCGACGCAGCTGGCAGCTGGTGCGCGGCTCCACGCCGCGGGTGTTCGGGATCACGCTGCTGGTCGGCCTGATCACCGGCATCCTCGGGGCCATCGTCGGAGCGCTCCTCAACGTGCTCACGCAGTTCGGTGACGAGACCATCCGGTTGCTGCTCACCCAGCTGGCCTCACTGATCGTGGCCATCCTCATCCAGCCGATCAGCTTCATCGTGGTGGTGCTCCTCTACTACGACTTGCGCATCCGCAAAGAGGCCTTCGACATCGAGATGCTCGCGGCCAACATCTGATGCGGCGCGTTCTCGCACGGGCAGCCGCGACCGCGCTGCTGGTGGCCGCCGCGGTGCTCGGCACAACCGCCACCACGGACGCCGCCGCCTGCCCCGCCCTCGAGTACCAGGCCGGCCTGGCCTCGTCGGCCGCGGCGTTGCAGCAGTCGCCTCCCGACGTGGCCACCGCGCAGCGCCTCATCCACGGACTCACCGCCGCGACTCCCGGTAGCACGGTGGCGTTGCAGCCGGTGATCGCCGACCTGTCCAGCATCCCCGCGGACGTCGGCGATGCACAGCTGCGCCTCTCCTCGATGAGCGCCACCCTGGCGTACCCGCACGGCTCGGTCTGTGACGAGAACGCGGCGGCCGCCCGGACCGCGCTGCACGACGTGTACGCGGCGCCGGACTTCCGACACCTCGACGAAGCCCCCCGCCAGAACCCGCTCGCCAGCATCTTCAACGCCATCGCGAACCTGATCGGGCGCGGTGCCGGCGCGCTGGGACCGGTGGGGGCGGTCGTGCTCGCGGCCGCGGTGCTGGCCCTGGCGATCGCGCTGGCATGGCGCCGCTGGCACGGCTCCGCGGCGCTGCGCGGCGCCAGGGTGGATG
>JALZAG010000188.1 GCA_030948445.1 Candidatus Dormiibacterota bacterium | reverse complement strand
CTGCGGCCGAGCATGACGTCGCCGGTGATCGCCACTGTGACCGGACGTGTGTCAGGGGTCGCGATGGGAACTGGCGTATCGGTTGGCGTGGCGCTTGTCGCTGGAGCGGTGGCCGACGCGCTCGGCGAGGTCGGCGCGAGGTCCCGGGAGCAGGCTGCCAACCATCCCGCCATCGGGAACGCGGCCGCGCCGATGCCGACGCGGCCCGCCTGCCTGAGGATCTCCCGTCGAGTGCGCAGACGTTGCGCGCCGTCGAGTCGCTGGTCTGGCATCGGCGCATTTTCGCCCCCGCGGTCGCGAGGCGCGAGGTGCCGTCAGACCGGCACAGCCTCCTCGATTGAAATCCCGGCAAAGACGTCAGTCTCCGGGAGGGTCACGGGGACCCGCGAGATGACCAGCTGGAACGCCTCAGTGCCGAAGTGCTCGATGTTCACGTCCTCGGGGATGGCGAGCATCGGCCAGTCGGGGGGGATCTGGCTGTGGTGCGCGATCAACGCCTGCCGCTTGCGTCGCACGCCGTTGCGGATGTCCACGGTGGTGGTGACCCACTCGTCGGGGGTGACGAAGGGCAGGTCCTCCGGTCTCTCAACGCCGAAGGGCGGTGGCATCCCCGCCTCTCTGGCCATCTCGGCGGCCTTGCGCAGGAACGACAGCGGGATCGATGTGTAGTACAGCTTGGTCACCCGCCACGGCTCCCCAGCCTCGGGGTACAACGCCTTCATGTGTGCGGCCTCGACGGCCAGGAGCGTGATCCGGTGTGTCTGGATGTGGTCGGGGTGGCCATAGCCGCCGATGCCGTCGTACGTCACCACCACGTGGGGGCGGAAGCGCCGGATCTCAGCAACCATCCGGCCGACGGCCTCGTTGATGTCCGCCTGCCAGAACGCATCCGGAAACTGGTTGGTCTCCGCGCCCCACATCCCGGAATCGCCGTATCCGAGGAAGACGACCTCGTCCACACCGAGGATCGCGCACGCCGCGCGCAACTCGCGTTGCCGAATCTCGGCGAGGTGGGGCCGCGTCGCCTCCTCGGGCATGTCCTCGGCGACGATGCTGGCGAGCTTGCCGTCGGTGCAACACACGTTGGCGGTACGGACGCCACGGTCATGGCTGACCGCGAGCAGCCCACCCATGGTGATCGACTCGTCGTCGGCATGGGCATGCACGGACATGAGCCGCAGCCCGCCACTCATCGCGCTACCCCTCGGTGACCGACACCGAGCGCATCACATCGCCCTGCCGAATCTCGCCGACCACCTCCATGCCCTTGGTGACCTGGCCGAAGAGGTTGTATGCCTTGGCCAGCTTGTGCCTGTCGTCAACGGTGCAGATGAAGAACTGTGAGCCGTTGGTGTTGGGGCCGGCGTTGGCGCAGGCGACGGCGCCGGCGATGTACTCGCCATGCACCGGCTCATCCTCGAACTTGTAGCCGGGGCCACCGCGACCACTGCCCTCCGGGCACCCGGCCTGGATGACGAAGTCGTCGACGACACGGTGGAAGGTGAGTCCGTCGTAGAAACCCTCGCGGGCCAGGAAGACGAAGTTGTTGACGCTCTTCGGTGCTTTCGACGGATCGAGCGACATCACGATGTCACCCTTGTCAGTGGCGATTGTCGCCGTGTACTTCGTGGAGGGGTCGATTACCTGCTCGGCTTGCGCGTAGGACTTGGGCATCGCCGCAGTGTACGGCGAACCCCGCGCACAGCAGTACCGACTGGATCGGGGTCGCCGAGAAGAGCGCGCCTAGGCCGCGGGCGACGGCGCGGGCGTGGTGGCCCCCGCATGGTGACCGCCCGCGGTCTGGAGGAGCTGGAGGAACTTCTGTGCGTCCTTGAGTAGCTGTGTGCCCGGCTCGGCCATGAGCGCCTCCACCCGGGTCTTGGCCATGGCCAGGCCGCTCGCCTCCTGCGCTGCGGTGATCCTGCCAGCGCTGACCGCATGCGCTGCCAGCTTGGTGACCTGGCCGAGGATCGCGCTCTCGACGGCGGGGGCCTTGCTACCGGCGATGGCGTTGATGGACTTCCCGGCCTCGAGCTGGCTGCGCACAGACGCTTCGTCCTGGCCGGTCTGGGCGGCCAGAAGGCTCAGCGCATGCTGGAGCATCTGCGCACCGCGCGATGCAGCCGTCCCGGCTTTGGGCTTAGCCCCGGCCGTCGGGGTTGCGCCCGTGGATGGCGGAGTCGACGCCGCGGTGGGTGCGGTGCTGTGCTGACTGGCGACCGCGTAGCCGATGCCGCCTCCAGCCGCACCGACGGCGATCACGGTCGCGGCGACGACGGGGAAAGCGTGTCGACCGACCCAGTGGGTGGCGCTGCGGAAACTCTTCACCATGACCCTTCAGTACTCTCGTGGCGGTGGGGAGGCCTCATTCTCTGCCGGGCCCTGGCGGGGGGCCTGAAACATCCCTGAGAAGCCACGCGTCGTGGCGGTCCACGACGGGCAGCTCCGCCGCCTGGAAACGGTCGGGTAGAGTCACCGGCGCCCATCGCCCGGCCAAGCAGGAGCACCAATGAACGTCGTCGTCTGCGTCAAGCAGGTGCCCGATCCGAACTCTCCCGGCCAGCTCGATCCGTCGAATCACACGCTCAAGCGTGACGGGGAGCTCGTGCTCGACCCTGGCGACGAGTTCGGCGTCGAGGCGGGCCTGCAGCTGGCCGAGAAGCACGGTGGCGAGGTCACGGTGATCAGCATGGGTCCCGACCGCGGCGTGGACGCGGTTCGCAAGGCCCTCGCGATGGGGGCGGCCAAGGGGGTGCTGATCACCGATGGCGCACTGGCCGGCTCCGATGCCCTGAGCACCGCCAAGGTCCTTGCCGCGGCGATCCGCAAGCAGGAGTTCGACGTGGTAATCACAGCCACGGAGTCCACCGACGGCTACACAGGCGTGGTGCCGCAGATGCTCGCGGGGCTGCTCGACATCCCGGCCGTGACGTTCGCGAAGTCCGTCGAGTACGACGGCGACACCCTCAAGGTGGAACGCCAGACTGAGACCGGCATCGAGGTCGTCGAGGCCAAGCTGCCCGTGGTCATCAGTGTCACCGCTGGCGTCAACGAGCCGCGCTACCCATCGCTCAAGGGGATCATGGGTGCCAAGCAGAAGCCTCTCGATCGCCCGACAGCCGCCGACCTCGGTCTGGACGGTGTGGGCGGGGCGTCCGCCTGCCAGAAGGTGACCACCGTCGCCGCAGCGCCGCAGCGGGCGGCGGGCGAGATCATCCAGGACGACGGCGAGGCCGCCAAGAGGATCGTCGACTTCCTGGCCGAAAGGAAGGTGATCTGAGTGGCCGTCGCCAAGACCTGGGTGTTCGCCGAGATCGTCGACGGCAAGCCGGTCGCGGCCGTCCTGGAGCTTCTGACCAAGGCGCGGTCGTTGGGTGGGACCGTCGAGGCGGTCGCGCTGTCGCCCGACGCCGAGGCTGCTGCAGCAGTGCTCGGCGAGTACGGCGCCACCACCGTGCACGCAGGGACTGACGCGGCCTACGGCGAGCTGCTCCCGGGTGGTCCGGCGGCTGACGCCATCGCCGCGCTGGCCGGCGAGCAACAGCCCGACCTGATCCTCATCGCCTCCACGTACCTCGGCAGAGATGTCGCCGGGCGGCTCGCCGCCAAGCTCGACGTGCCGGTGATCGCCAACGGCCTGGACATCGCATCCAATGGTGAGGTGACCGTCCAGTCGTCGATCTTCGGCGCCACCCAGGACGTCACCACCGCTTTTGAGGGCAAGAAGCCAGCGCTGGCGCTGGTCAGGCCCAAGTCGTTTGCCGCGGAGAGCGGGGGTGGGGGCGCCGCCACGGTGGCGCCGATCACAGCCGACATCGCCGAACAACACCGCGCCGTCAAGGTGATCGAGCGTCGTGCCGAGGCGGCCTCCGGCCCCAAGCTGGAGGAGGCACCGATCGTCATCAGCGGCGGTCGGGGCCTGGGCGACCCCAAGAACTTCGAGCTGCTCGAGCAGCTGGCGGGGTTGATCGGGGGGGCGGTCGGCGCCAGCCGGGCTGTTGTCGATGCGGGCTGGGTGCCGTACTCGATGCAGGTGGGTCAGACCGGCAAGACTGTCAAGCCCACCGTCTACATTGCAGTCGGGATCAGCGGGGCCATGCAGCACACCGTCGGCATGAAGGGCGCCAAGACGATCATCGCCATCAACCGTGACGGGGACGCGCCCATCTTCAAGCTCGCCGACCTCGGCGTCGTCGGCGACGCGCTCAAGATCCTGCCCCAGGTGATCGAGGAGATCAAAGC
>JALZAG010000027.1 GCA_030948445.1 Candidatus Dormiibacterota bacterium | reverse complement strand
GCTCCGGACAGAACGCCATCGTGCATGCGCGTCCGCGACGGTCGCGATAGGCGCAGGTGATCGCCGTCTCGTTCGTGCAGCCCCGCTCAGTGCAGGGCAGCGTGCCGATCGGTGAGGCGAAGTCGGTCGGTGTGTGGCGTCGGAACAATGGCATGGTGTACGCCGGGTGGCGTGCACTGATCCTACCGCGTGTCCTGTGACGGCATGCCAACAAGCTCGTGTCGCAATGCAGTGACGAGGCGGCGCACATCCTCCATAAGGAGGGCGAACTGCTCGAACGTCAGCGACTGCGGCCCGTCACTCAGGGCGTCGTCCGGATACGGATGGACCTCGATGAGAAGTCCGTCAGCACCCGCTGCGACCGCGGCCAGCGCCATCGCCGGCACCAGGTGCCGATGGCCGGTTGCGTGGGATGGGTCGACCACCACGGGGAGGTGCGACAGCGAGCGCACCAGGGGAACGGCTGAGAGATCGAGCGTGTTGCGGGTGCCGCTCTCAAACGTACGAATCCCACGCTCGCAGAGCACCACGTCGGCGTTGCCATGCGCGACCACGTATTCGGCGCTGAGCAGCCACTCCTCGACGGTGTTGCTCAAGCCGCGCTTGAGGAGGACGGGCTTGCCGGCTTCGCCCACCGCCTCGAGGAGGCTGAAGTTCTGGGCATTGCGCGTCCCGACCTGGAGCATGTCGGCGGCCTCCGCGACCACGGCCACGTCGGATGGCGTCAGAACCTCGGTGACAACTGGCAGACCGGTCAGCTCACGCGCGCGGCGGAGATGCTCTAGCCCTTCGGCGCCGAGCCCGCGGAAGGAGTACGGCGAGCTGCGTGGCTTGTACGCCCCGCCACGCAGCAGGCGGGCCCCGGCCGCGGCCACGTTGGAGGCGGTGTCGACAAGCTGGGCCTCGCTTTCGACGGCACAGGGTCCAGCGGCGACCGTCAGCGAACCGTCGCCGATCCGCACCCCACCGACGTCAACCACCGATCGCTGCGGATGCCACTCGAGCCCCACCATCTTGTACGGCTTGCTGACCGGGATGGCCGCCACAACCCCGGGCAGCGCCACCACCGCGTCACGGATGGCCGAAGGGTTGCTGCCGAGGACACCAATCGCGAGACGGTCCGCGCCCGGCAGCTCGATCGGCTTGTAGCCGCGTGCGCGGACATGCTCCATCACGTTGGCGATCTCCGCCGGGGTCGCCTGGGCGTTCATCATGATCAGCACGTCAGCTGTTCCAGTGCCACGCGGCCAGCACGGCCTGCAGACCTGACTGCTGCTTGCTGAAGGCGAATTGAGACGTGTTGAGGACGATGTCGTACGTGCTGCCGCCGTGGTTGATGATCATGTCCTGACTCTCGCCCGGAGTGCCCTGGATATCCCGGTCGTAGGTGATGAACTGACCAGTGGCTCCGTCGATGGTGAATGACTGCGCCGCGCTGAGGTTGGTTGCGCCGTTGTTCGAGACACTCTGCAGGTACGTCGCCACCTGGTCGGCGGGCACCGCTGAGGCGAGCACCAGGACGTTGATGTTGGCGGTGACGTCGTTGATGTTCTGCTGAACCTGTCCCGGTGGGCCCTGTTCGATGAGCATCTCCACCTTGCCGCCGCCGCTGAACTTGGCTACCTCTGTGGTGTCGTCGACCTTGTTGCTCCAGTTGGTGGGGACAACGGTGGTGAACTTGTCGGTGCGCAACGGCGTCCCGCCCAGCGGTGTCGCTGTAGCACGGGCCGACGCCGACGAGGTGGTGGGTGACGGCACCGCCGTGCTGCCACAGGATGTGAGGAGCCCGCAGCCCACCACCGTGACCAGGGCGGCGTGGCGAGCTCGGATCACTCAGGAGGCCTCATTTCGGATCGGGCGCGGGCGGGCCCAGTCTAGTGTCGCGTCACCGCAGGAGGCCGCGGCCCGCTGCCAGGATTGCGCGACCCGGCACAATCGAACCGTGGCCCAATTGACCGTGACCCGTGTCGGTGCCTCCGAGCTGCCAGCGCTCGAGCGGCTCCTCGACTCGGAGCCGGTCGACAACGTCTACCTGCGCAGCGAGCTGCGCCTGCTCGGGAGTGCAGCGCCGTGGTGGTGCGTGTCCGACGGCAGCAACGAGCTGCGAGGTGCGGTGCTGGCCGGTGCCCTGACGGTTCCATTCCTCCCCGACCCGAGTGACGCTCCCCGGCTGGCCGAGGCCACCCGCGGCACCACCCCACCGCACCTCCTGGTCGGCCCGCGTGCGGCTGTGCTCGCCCTGCACGAGTGCCTCGCGGCTCGCCGGCCCGCGCGCGAGATCCATGATCCCCAGCCCGTGATGGTCATCGACCGCCGCCGGCTTCGGGTGCTGCCACCAGCGCCCCTCCGCGCCAGCAGGCGGCGCGATCTCGACGCCCTCGCGGTGGCCGCGGCGATGATGCATCGCGAGGAGTTGAGGGCCGACACGGCGCCACCGGACGCCAGCGCCTGGAGGGCGCGAATGACCCAGCTGGTGGATCGAGGCTGGAGCTGGGTATGGACAGAGGGTGGGCAGGTCGTGTTCAAGGCCGAGTTGAGCGCCTGGACGCCCGACGTTGTCCAGGTGCAGGGTGTGTTCACCGGACCGGCATGGCGCGGGCGGGGCGTTGCCACCTCGGGGATGACCGCGCTCTGCGCGCTTCTGCTCGAGCAGGTGCCGCTGGTCGCGCTGTACGTGAATGGGTACAACCACGCGGCGCTGCGTGTGTACGGTCGTGTCGGTTTCGAGCAGGTCGGCGAATTCGCCACGGTGATGTATTGATGAGGGCCACCTCATGATCGAGGCGAGCGCCACCGCAACCCTGCCGGTGTCTGCAAAGCGCGCCTTTGCCGTTGTCAGCGATATCCCCAACGCGGACTGGCTGCCGGCTGTGCGCGGCGTCCGGCACATGGGTGGGCCCAAGCGGGGTGTGGGTGCGCGCTTCGAGGTGGAGGCGGGATTGGTGGGTCGGCACCTTCGAGGCGTGCTCCTGGTCAAGGAGATGGTCGAGCCGAAGAGGATGGTGCTGGTGCTGGAGGAGGGCCTCGACCTCACCATCACGATCGAGGTGACCCCGGCGCGCGCGGGGTGCACGCTGCGCGTGGAGGCCCGCTACTCGGTCGGCGGCGCATTCGGGGGCGCCGTCGAGCGCGCCAGCCAACTGCCGGCGCGGCGCGAGGTGGCTCGCGCGGTGGAGCAGCTGGCGGCCCGTTTCGGTCGCGAGGACTCAGCCCCCCCGCGCAAGCGATGACCACGCGCTTCCCTGACGACACAGAGCTGGATGCCATCGCCTCGCAGGTGCGGTCATTCACGCCAGTCTCCACGGATGAGTTGGGTCGCCTTCTCGAGGATGCGCGCCAGGCGCCGTCGGGGCCAGCGACGGGACAGCTGGTGGAACAACAGCTCAGCACAGTCCTGGACTGTGTCCTCAGCCGTCGCGGCAAGGGACTGGACCTGATGGACCTGTACCAGGAGGGCTCGATCGCCGCCACTGTCGCCGTCGGCGAGTTCGCCGCCCGCGGCGGGCCGCCCTCGGGGCTTGGCGCCTACGTGCTGCGCGTCGTCGACACCTTCCTCGACGACGTCATCAAGCGGGAGGCAGCGCAGAAACTGGCGGACGCCCTGCTCATCGAGCAGGTGAAGCTCCTCGAGGCAGCCGAGGTGCTCCTCCGCCGCCGCCTCGAGCGCGAGCCGACCACCCTCGAGCTCGCCGCTGCCCTCGAATGGACGCCGGGGACGGTCGAGGTGGTGAGGGCCGTGCTCCACCAGGCGCGCGATACGTACGACACCGAGATCGTCGACTTCCTTGACGACGTCGACGATCCCGATGCGGGGGGCACCGCCGACATCTGAGCGATTGTCCGCCAGCTGTCCGCGGGCGCCGAACTAAGATCCAACACCATGGGTGGGGGCGGGTCGGAGCGGCCGGGAGTGGCCGACGCACGAGGGCGCACCGTGCTCGTCATCGGCGAGGACGCCGAGCTGGCGGTGGCGCTCCGCGACCGGCTCGACCGCGCCTACGTGACCGTGTGCGAGGTTCGGCCACCGGAGGCGGAGGCCGCGATCCAATTCTGTCGCCCCTGGCCGTGGATGGTGGTCGGGACCGATGCCGCGGTGCCCGCGCCGGCCTTGAGACTGCTGGCAGGTTGCCCCACGCTCATGATCTGGCGAGGCGGTCCACCTCCCGGCCTGTCGGCAAACACCCGCGTGGTCAAGCTCTTCTCCGAGCTTGCCGAGACAGCACAGGCGGCGATCAGCGGCTCCGCGGGCGGCATGCGCCTGGCCCCGGGCAGCGGCCTCACCATGCCCGACGGCCGGCACCTGAGCAGCCCGTCGCTCGAGGCGCTGGTGGCGGTCCATCCGTGCGGTCTGTTCGCGGCTGCGCGTCATTTTCGCGGGGTATCTGCCGCCCTCGCGTCGCGAGGGGTCCCCCTGCATCTCCAGACCGGACGAGGCGGCATGCGCGTCCTCGCAAAGGAGAGCTGATGCGCGCCAACGCCGAGGTGCTCATCGTCGAGGATGACCCCGAGACTCTCGAGGAACTGCGGATGCATTTCGCGCGCAAGCGTTTCCATCCGCTGGCGACCCGCAGCGCTGCGCACGCGGTCGCCACGCTGCGCAACAACGCCGCATCCCCGCGACCTGTGCTCGCGGTCGTCGACTGGGACCTGTCCAAGGCTCCTGACCAGGCATTGAGCAGTGCAGATGTCCTCGGGCTGTTGGCGCGCGAGCTGACCGACTGCCTGACCATCGTGTACTCCGCGAACATCGACTCGTTCCGGGTTCGCAGCGAGATCCATCGAGCTCACCCGCGTGCCTGGTTGCATGACAAGAGTGGCGGCGACATGTCACTGATCGAAAGGGTCGAACGAATGCTCGACCCCACCGCCGAGGATCTGCGCGTCAAGGACGGCACGGTGGTGCTGCACCTACCCACCATGGCCGAGCACCACCATCGAGAAGCCGTGCGTCTGGTTGTGCACTACCCGGAGGTGGTCACCTTTCACTCCGACACCGCGACCAAGGCGGTGCGCCGATTCGGCGAGTGGTTGACCAAGAGGGGATCGCGCGTGGCCGTGGTCAGCCACGGCAACCGCAAGTACAGGCTGGCGCCGCGTCCGTGAACCTGACCATCGCTGAGGTTGCCGAGCTGCCGCTGGGGGTAGCCCTGCTGGACCGCACCGATGTCCTCGCCCACACGCCCGAGTGGCGTGGGCCTGCACCAGGTTCGGTCACCTACCGGGTGCGGCGGGCGCGCCTGGTGGTCAGCGCCGACGACAGACCCGACCCTGTGTGCGCGGACGTCGTCGAGGCACTGCTCGAGGAGATCGACCGCACCCGAACCGGGCTCCCCCGCCGGCAGGCGCTGCGTGTGGCCATGCTTGCCGCGTCGCTGCGCATCGTTGCCGGGCGCGACCTGGGCGCTCCCGGTGCAAGCGCGGACGTGCTCGAGCACGCGTGCGCCGGCATCGCCTCGCGCACAAACCTCACGGTGTCGGTGTGCAATGACAGGCCGTTCTCGGTGCTCGGTCCCGAGGCCGCAGCCCTGGTGCTCGTGCAACTTGCCGCCAATGCCGAGCGACACGAGGGCGCCGTGTCGGTGCATCTCAGTGCCGCGCGCAACTGCTTCTCAGTCGGGTGGCGGGGGCCGAGGAGGCACGCGACAGCCACCACCGCGAGGCGCCGCGGTGACCGGCAGCGCTGGGGACTCGGCTTCGCGCGGATCGCCGCGGACTGCATCGGCGGGGTGGTTCACCCGCCGGTGTCGGATGGTGACGGCGGCCGCTCGGCGGTGCTCGAGACCGGGCTCGGTCGCCTCTCTCTGCCGCTCGCACTGGTGCGGGACGGTGCGGTCCACAAGGCCACGCGTGCGTGGGATGAGGAGACATCCCTTCTCCCGGGGCACGTCGTGCCTGCGAAGACGAGGGCGGCGCGCTGCGTGGCGGCCGCCGCCAGGACCCCCGGCCAGATCGCGCGGCTGGACGGCTGGTCGGTTCGCACTTGCGCAGCCGGCACGTGGCTGGCGATCCCGCCCGATGGCATCGTCGACCGCGCGCGCGACGTGCTCGACGGCATGGTCCACGAGCGTGCCCTGTGGGATGGCGTCCCCGAGCCGGCGCGTTCTCGCATCGTCGCCCTCGCGGCGATCCTTGGTTCGATGCTGGGCGCAGACCTCGAGCGAGTGCCCGGTGACACCTGGAACAGGCGCGCACCGGGGCTGGCACGCGCGTTCGGGTGGACCACACCACTGCCTGTGTTCCGCGGAGCCGGGGCGGTGGACCCACGGGTGGCGCTGTTTCTCGCCAGCGAGTTCGGCGACACCCTGGAGGCGAGCGGGGACGACCTCTACCTGCGCATCAGGCCCGACCAGCGCGACAACGCATTGGTGCGCGTGTTCCTGTCACCAGGCAACGACTCGATCAGGTTGAGTTGAACGCGCCGTCGTGCTCGTCCCGTCCAGCCCACCAGCCGTCGGGCTCCCCGGTGAACGCGGCGTCGCGATGCGTGGCGCGCACCACGGTCTTGATGTTGCCACGCACATTGAAGTCACCAACCACCTCGCAGTACCTCGGTGCCATCAACTCCACGAGGTCGGACAGGATCCCGTTGACCACGTCCTCGTGGAAAACGCCGAGGTCGCGGAAGGCATTGACGTAGAGCTTGAGCGACTTCAGCTCGACGCAGCGAGGGCCAGGCACGTAGCGGACGTGAAGGATGGCGAAGTCAGGAAATCCGCTCCGGGGGCAGAGGCACGTGAACTCGGGCAAGGTGAACTGGATGGTGTAGTCGCGCTCGCGGCTGCGGTTGTCGAAGGCCTCGAGCAGCGCGCGCGGGGCGCTCTCCTCGGTCACGCGGGCGCGCCCACGGTCAGACGGGAGTCCCGGCGCGGCGTCAGCACGTACCAGCGGCGTAGCGGGCCCAGCACCAGCACCGCCAGGCCGGTCATCCAAGCCTTGCCGAGCACCTGCCCGCCGAGCAGCGAGAGCGACCCGAAGGCGATGCTCAGGAACACCAGCGAGTCCACCACACAACCGACCAGGTTGGCCGGCACCAGCGCGACGAGCCAGCCGCGCCGCAGCAGCGGCGTGTAGACCAGGAAATCCGCCAGCTCTGAGGAGAAGAAGGCCAGGCCGCTGGCCAGGGCCAGCGCCGGCGACACCGCGGCCGACACCAGCGCCCCGGCCGCGATGGCGGCAATGGATATCCAGCGTCCGAGGATGTTCTGCACGAGGTCACGCAGCGTGAACGCGAGGCCCACGAAGTACACAGCCGCCGGCGCCCGCAGCCCGAACCCGACCGGGACCAGCCCAAAGCGCTGGACGGCCCAGTTGGCGGCGAAGATCACCGCAATGTACGCGGCGAGGGCAACCAGGCCGGCGGCGGTGCGGAGCGACACGGCGGGCATGGGGCGCAAGCGTAGCCGCTCGCGCTGCGCGGACCGGTCAGCCGACCGCCACAGGCTCGCTGTGCGGGGGTGTCTCGATGACCACCTCGCCGTCGCGGGCATCGATGCGCGCAGTGTCTCCGTCGCGCAGGCGACCCTCGAGGATGGCCATCGCCAGTGGGTCCTGTAGACGACGCTGGAGGACCCGCTTGAGCGGGCGCGCGCCGTACGTCGGGTCGTAGCCCTCCTCCGCGAGAAGGTCGAGAGCGGCGCTGCCGACGTCGAGCGTGATCGAGCGCGCCACCAGGCGTGCGCGCAGGTTCTGCAGCTGGATCTCGACGATGTGGCGCAGCTGCTCGCGATCCAGGCGCGAGAAAACGATGATGTCGTCAACGCGGTTGAGGAACTCGGGGCGGAAGTGCTGGCGCAACACCGCGAGCACCTCGTCACGCACCTGCTCGTGCTGGGCGGCGTCGGCGGTCGGTGGCATCTCCGCGATGATGTGTGAGCCGATGTTGCTGGTCATGATGACCACGGTGTTGCGGAAGTCGACCGTGCGCCCCTGCCCGTCGGTGAGGCGGCCGTCGTCGAGCAGTTGCAGGAGGATGTTGAACACGTCCTGGTGCGCCTTCTCGATCTCGTCGAGCAGCAGCACGCTGTAGGGACGGCGTCGCACTGCCTCGGTGAGCTGACCACCCTCGTCGTAGCCAACGTACCCGGGCGGCGCGCCCACCAGCCGCGACACGCTGTGCCGTTCCATGTACTCGGACATGTCGATGCGCACCATGGCCTGCTCGCTGTCGAACAGGAACCCGGCGAGGGCCCGGGCCAGCTCGGTCTTGCCCACCCCGGTGGGGCCGAGGAAGATGAACGAACCAATCGGGCGGTTGGGGTCGCTGAGGCCGGCGCGTCCCCGTCGGACGGCCGCCGCAACCGCGGCGACGGCGTCGTCCTGACCCACAACGCGCTCGTGGAGCCGCTCCTCGATGTGCAGCAGCTTCTGCGTCTCACCTTCGAGCATGCGGCTGACCGGGATGCCCGTCCAGCGCGCCACCACTGCTGCAATGTCGTCTTCGTCGACCTCCTCCTTGAGGAGCGGACGATCGCCCTGCAGCTCGGTGAGGCGCCCCTGTTCGGCGGTCAGGGCACGCTCGAGCTCGGCGAGGCTGCCGTAGCGCAGCTCCGCGGCTCGCCCAAAGTCCGCGGCCAGCTCGGCGCGCTCAGCCTCGTGGCGCAACTCCTCGATGCGCTTCTTGATGTCACGGATGGCGCCGATCGCCCCCTTCTCCCGCTGCCATCGCGCGCGCATCTCCTTGGCGCGCTCCTGGAGGTTGGCCAGCTCGCGCTCGAGGTTTGCCAAACGATCCTCGGACGCCGCGTCCGTTTCCTTGCGAAGCGCCTCGCGCTCGATCTCAAGTTGACGGATGTCGCGCTCGACGGTGTCCAGCGCGGTCGGCAAGGAGTCGATCTCGATGCGCAGCTTTGAGGCCGACTCGTCGATCAGGTCGATTGCCTTGTCGGGTAGGAAACGATCGGTGATGTAGCGGTCGGAGAGCACTGCGGCGGCGACGATGGCGGAGTCCTTGATGCGCACCCCGTGGTGCACCTCATAGCGCTCCTTGAGCCCGCGCAGGATGCTGATGGTGTCCTCGACGCTCGGTTGGTCGACGACGATCGGCTGAAAGCGCCGCTCCAGAGCGGCGTCCTTCTCGATGTGTTTGCGGTACTCGTCGAGCGTGGTGGCGCCGATGCAACGCAGTTCGCCGCGCGCGAGCGCCGGCTTGAGCATGTTGCCCGCGTCCATGGCACCCTCCGCCGCGCCCGCGCCGACCAGGGTGTGGAGCTCGTCGATGAACAGGATGATCCTGCCGTCCGAGCCGGTGACCTCGCTCAGCACTGCCTTGAGCCTGTCCTCGAACTCGCCTCGGTACTTGGCCCCGGCGACCATGGCCCCGAGGTCGAGAGCCACCACACGGCGGTCGCGCAACCCTTCGGGCACATCGCCGGCGGCAATGCGCTGCGCCAGACCCTCGGCGATGGCCGTCTTGCCAACCCCGGGCTCACCGATCAGCACCGGGTTGTTCTTGGTGCGCCGGCTCAGTACCTGGATGACGCGGCGGATCTCCTCGTCCCGCCCGATGACCGGATCGAGCTTGCCGGCACGGGCTGCATCGGTGAGGTCGCGGCCGTACTTGTCGAGGGCGTCGTATTTGGCCTCCGGGTTGGGATCGGTGACCCGCTGGGAGCCGCGCACCGACGCCAGGGTTGCGTAGACGCGGTCGGGCGTCACCCCCGCGCCGCTGAGCAGGCGGTATGCCTCACCCCCCTTGCGCCCGGCCAGCGCGAGCAGGAGATGCTCGGTGGAGACGTATTCATCCTTGAGCCGGGACATCTCGTCAAACGCGGCCATGAGCACTTCGCGGAGGGCGTCACCCACCACCGGCTCGCCGCCGCCGAACTGCTTGGGACGCGCCTCGAGCTCGCTCTCGAGCCTCGCGGCCAGTGGTTGCGGCGGAACCTCCAGTCGCTGCAGCAGCGACGGCACCAGCCCCTCCTCCTGGCGCAGGAGCGCAAGCAGGAGGTGGTCGGGCTCGACCCGGGCGTGCTGCATGGCCGAGGCCGCCTGTTGGGCCGCCTGGAGGGCTTCCTGGGAACGTTCGGTGAAGCGATCTAAGCGCATGGTGAGGTGGTACCCGCTTGCCCAGACACTAAATCAGGCCGCTGCGACCTGGACGGAGATGCGGCTCCATCCTGACGTACCATCGGCCCGTCGCGATGCCGTTCGTACTCCGCCGTCCCAGCACTCTCGCGGTCCTCGTCGTGTTGGCGACGATCTGCACGCTTGCGGTGGTGAGCGGAC
>JALZAG010000002.1 GCA_030948445.1 Candidatus Dormiibacterota bacterium | reverse complement strand
GCTCGACACGAACGGCGTCGAGGCGAAGCCCCACCTTCTCGCTGATGAGGGTGGCGCCGGTCAGGACCGCAATGTCGGTGAGGATTGCGGTGCGTCGATCTCCGAACGCGGGCGCCTTCACAGCCACAGCGGTGAACGAGCCGCGCAGGCGATTGACGACCAGGGTCGCCAGCGCCTCTGCCTGGACGTCCTCGGCGAGGATCAGCAATGGCCGCCCGGACTGAACCACGAGCTCGAGCGCCGGCAGCAGGTCGGCGACCGCCGTGATCTTGGCGTCGGTGACCAGGACCGCGGCCTTCTCGAGCACCGCCTCCATCGTCTTCTGGTCGGTGACCAGGTACGGCGACACGTACCCTCGGTCGAATTGCATGCCCTCGACGACATCGACCTCGGTGTCGATGCCGCTGCCCTCTTCGACGGTGACAACGCCCTCGCGGCCGACGCGTTCGAATGCCTGGGCGATCATCGTCCCGATCTGCTCATCACCCGAACTGATGATGGCGACCCGGTTAAGGTCCTCATTGCCCGCCACGTCATGCGACTGGGAGCGGACCGCAGCCGTCACCGCCTCGGCCGCCGCGAACATGCCACGCCGCAGCTCTGTGGGAGACGCGCCGGCGGCCAGGTTGCGCAGGCCCTCGTTGATGAGAGCGCGCCCCAGGACGGTGGCGGTGGTAGTTCCGTCACCGGCGATGTCGTTGGTCTTGACCGCGATCTCCTTGAGCAGCTGCGCACCCATGTTCTCGAAGTGGTCCCTGAACTCGAGATCGCGTGCGATGGTGACACCGTCATTGATGATCAGCGGCGAGCCGAACCTCTTGTCAATGACCACGTTGCGGCCGCGCGGCCCGAGCGTTACCGACACGGCGTCGGCGACAAAGTCGACCCCGCGATGCAGGGCATCACGAGCGTCGTTGCTGAAGCGCAGTTGCTTGGCAGTCATGAGAGTTCAGGGCCTCCGATGCAGGAACGGCGCGCCATGCGGTCGGTGTTCTCCGGCCGCGGCGCGTCCTGCGAAACGGTCAGTTGGATCCGTTGCTGCCGACGACGGCGAGGATGTCCTTCTCGCTGAGGATCAGGTACTCGACCTCGTCGATCTTGACCTCGCTGCCCGCGTACTTGGCGTACATCACGCGGTCGCCGACCTTGACATCGAGCTCCACGCGCTTGCCAGACTGCTCGTTGTAGCGACCGCTACCGACCGCCTCGATCGTGCCCTCTTGGGGCTTCTCCTTGGCGGTATCAGGAAGCACGATGCCGCTCTTGGTCATCTCCTCACGCTCGAGGGGCTTGACGACGACGCGATCTGCAAGGGGGCGGAGTTTCACGGCCACAGGGACCTCCCGTTTGATGATGCGCTGGTTAGCACTCTCGGCTTACGACTGCTAACACTCTACGCCCTTGAGTGCCAGCCTGGCAAGCCCAGCCGAGCTCGAGCTCGGCTGAGGGCCCGTGTCTTTACAGGAGGGCGATGCGCCCTCCTCGCTGGCTCCTGTCTGAGATCCCGTCGCACATGGGGGGTGCCGGGGGGGAACGCAGTTCCCCCATCGCCCTTACGCCCCGATGGCTTTGAGCAGCATGTCTGTCCCGTAGCCGGCGAGGAAGCCGCAGAGCAGCCCCAGCATGCCCATCTGGTGACTGCCGATCTTGCGGTTCACGTGCTGGAGCTCGCCGACCACGTACACGATCGCGCCGGCCGCCAGCCCGAGGAAGAGGACCGACACCGACTGGCTCGCGAGCGTGGAGCGGCCCAGGCGGGTGACCCCGTAGCCGATCACCGTTCCCAGCAGTGTCGGACCGCCGCCCACGGCCCCGAGCAGCCCGAGGAATCGCCAGCTGGGGCGCCTGCCGATCATCGGGCCGCTGATGCCGAACCCCTCGGTGACGTTGTGCAACCCGAAGCCGATGACCAGGACCAGGAAGAAGCGGTAGGCACCCGCGGCCGCCGACTGGCCGATCGCCAGTCCCTCGGAGAAGTTGTGCAGGCCTATCCCGATGGCGATGAACAGCGCGGTCCGTAGCGGGCCCTCCAACGGGGCTCGCCTCGTCACGGCCGGGTCGGAGGCCGCCATCGCGCCCGGGCCCGCGGGCGGCGGGCGGCGCCGCGAGACGCGCTCGAACACCACCAGGACGAAGAGCCCCATTGCCAGGCCGGCGGCCAGGAGGAGGCCCAGGGATGCGCCCTGCCCTGGCGAGGAGCTCAGCCGGGACTCGACGGTCTCGCTGGCGTTGCGGATGACGTCGTAGAAGATGAAGAGGAGCACCCCGACGGACGCGGACGTCAGGAAGGCCATGAGGCGGGGCCCAGGACGTCCCCATCGTGCGATCGGGAGGCCGAGCAGGATGGTCAACCCGGACACGGCGCCCAGGACCGCTGTGGCGGCGAAGCTCATGGACTTAGGTTAGCCTAACCTAACCCGATCGGATCAGTCTGGGGCCGACTCCACCCACACAGCGGCCGCCACTCCCTCGCTCAGGACCACTGGGTGGCCCTCGACGATGAGCCGGAGCTGGCCATCCCCGCGCTCGGCAACACGAATACGCGCCTGGGGCACCACCCCACCGTCGTGGAGCATTGCGAGGAGCTGTGGAGCGTCGTGCTCGGCGACCTCGGAGATGCGGAAGACCCTCGACTCGACGCCGGAGGGCAGTTCGATGAGCCGTTGCATCGGCCTGCCCGGGGGGGCACGTCTCCCCGGGATGACGTTGCCGTGGGGGCAGGTCGAGGGTCGACCGAGGTGCTCGTCGAGGCGTTCGAGCACCACCTCCGACACCCCGTGCGACAACGCCGCCGCCTCGCGGTCGGCAGTCGCCCAGTCCAGGCCAAGGATATCCGTGAGCCAGCGCTCAATGAGGCGGTGGCGCCGCACCACGGCTGCCGCGGCGACCCGTCCCGCGTCGGAGAGGTGCACGCTGCGATCCTCGGCGACGGTGACCCACCCGTCGCGAGCCAGTCGCTGCAGGCTGACGCTGACCGTCGGGGCGCTGACCCCGAGCCACTCGGCGATGCGCCCAGGTCGCGCGACATCGCCTTCGTTCTCGATGTAGAAGATGGTCTCGAGATAGCGATCGGTCACCTCCGACCGCGCCAGGGCGTCGATGTGGCTCACCGTCCGATGGTAGCTGCGGGTCGGCTCCGGCTCGTCAGGCGTACAGGTCGAGGGCGGGGTCGACGGCGACCCCCGGGGCGTCCGGGCCCTGCAACTGAAGACGCTGCCACCCGGCGGCGCCGATCATGGCGGCGTTGTCGGTGCAGAGCGACAGTGGCGGGATGGTCACATGTAGGCCGCTGAAGCTCTTCGTCACCGCCTCGCGGAGGGCCTGGTTGGCCGCGACACCACCGACCACGGCGATCTGCTCGGCACCCCGGGTGTCCGCGGTTGTGGTGAGGATGTGGAGCAACTGCTCCACCACAGAGTCTTGGAACGAGGCGGCGAGGTCGGCGACCACCGCCGGGTCGCGCGGGGTGCCGCTCTCGGTCAACGCACTGGGCCCGAGATCGCGGATCGTGTAGCGCAGCGCTGTCTTGAGGCCGCTGAACGACAGCGCCCCGGGCAGCCGTGTTCGCGGCAGCGGGAACCGCGAGGCATCGCCGTCACGCGCGGCGCGCTGGATGGCTGGGCCGCCCGGATAGCCGAGGCCGAGCAGCCG
>JALZAG010000280.1 GCA_030948445.1 Candidatus Dormiibacterota bacterium | reverse complement strand
GGGCCGCGACAACCACGTCCGCTCCGGCGACTTCTTCGACGCCGAGAACCATCCGACGGCGACCTATCGTTCGACCGGCGTCCGCGTCGAGGACGGCGAGTTCATCATCGACGGCGACCTCACCCTTCGTGGGGTGACCCGGTCGGTTCCGCTGAGGGTCGAGGTGAACGGCTTCGGACCTGATCCGATGGCCGAGGGGGGCCGTCGCTCCGGCTTCACCGCGCGCGGCAGGATCAACCGCAAGGACTTCGACATCAACTTCGGTGGCGTCATGAACGGCGTGACCGTCGTCAGCGACCACATCGACCTCACGCTCGAGATCGAGGCGAGCCTCGCGCCCACGGCCTGATCCGACACTCACCTCACCTCACCGGACCGGCGACAGACTCCTGTCGCCGGTCCTTTTCATGCTCCGCGCATGGAGCAGTCCTCGCCGATCGACCGACCCGCCCCCGGCCATTACCAGGGACGGCTCAGCACCATGCTCGGTGACCTCCCAGTCGCGGGTGCACCGACATGGGCGCAATCTGCGCCACTGCTCGCCCCGCGGAGGGTGCTGGTCCGCGCGCGGCGTCGACGGACAGGCCAGCTGGCCCTGCCGCTCGAGTCGATCAGGGGATGACGTTGATGGCGGTGAGGATCGCCACCGCGAGTTCTTGGTCCCCATCCACGGCCACGTCGCCGTTTGCGACCGCGGCCGCGGGGTCCCGGCGACCGGTGGCAACCCGCATGAAGACGGCGGGGGAGGCGCGAAGGTGCAGCGTCGCCTCCCCCACCCCGGGGTCGGCGGACACGCCGCGGCCGCCCTCCACGCGCGCTGAGGCTGTCCGGGGCAACGGCGGCCCGAGGTGCAGCGCGACCGTGACGCCCTCGGGGGCACCCCCCTTGGCAACGCCGCGGGGCAGGAGCATCAGCATCTCGTCGAGCACCCGCCGACCGGAGGGCGTGTCGATCGCGGTATCCAGGTCGGCGTCGAGGGCCTCGGCGATGTCGAGCTCATGAACCACAAAGTCCCACAGCCGCGTGCCGATGAAGGAGCCCAGAGGGACCAGACCGCCGCGCGGTGACGGCACCTCCTGGGCGAGATCGGCCTCGTCCATCCGGGCGAGCTGCTCGAGGCGCTCCCGTGTCGCGTCGCGGAACTCGGCGAGCACCTGCGCGCCAGTCCAGGCCCGACGACGGTCGACCAGGCGCTCGTTGAGCTCGCCCAGCGGGTTGCGCACGTGGTCTGCGACGGCCGGTTCGTGGGCGGGCTCATCGCGGCCGAGGAGCATCGCATCGAGCGAACCGAGGTGCGCCACGACGTCCTTGATATCCCACGCCGGCAGCGCCGTGGGCCGATGCCAGCCGCGCTCGTCCAGCCCGGTGCACAGCGCCTCGATGCGCAGGCAGCAACCGTTGATGGCCTCAATGGTTGGCGCCTGGCTGCTGGGCATGCCGCAGCCTAGCGCGCCGCCACCGACGGCCGCGAGCCGCGCCGCCGGTGATCAACCCTGGTGCGGGATCATCATCGCGGTGAATCCACTCAGCCTCTTCACTCCGGCCGCGCAGAGCTGGTTCGCCGACGCACTCGGCGAGCCCACCGAGGTGCAGGCGCGCGGCTGGCCGGAGATCGCAGCCGGTCGCAACGCCCTCCTCTGCGCGCCTACCGGCAGCGGCAAGACCCTGGCCGCCTTCCTGTGGTTCGTCGACAGCATCGGCCGCTCGCCGGAGCCGCCACAGGCACAGCGATGCCGCGTCCTCTACATCTCACCGCTCAAGGCGCTCACCGTCGATGTCGAGCGCAACCTGCGCGCGCCCCTGCGCGGCATCGCACTCGCGGCCCAGCGCAGAGACGAGCCATTCCGCGAAGCCCGCGCCGCCGTGCGCAGCGGTGACACGCCCTCGGTGGAGCGTCGCAACCTGGTCCGTCACCCACCGGACATCCTGATCACCACCCCAGAGTCGCTCTTTCTGATGCTCACCAGCGCCGCGCGCGAGACGTTGCGCAACGTCACCACCGTGATCGTGGACGAGATCCACGCGCTCGCCGGTACGAAGCGCGGTGCACACCTCGCGCTGAGCCTCGAGAGGCTGTGCGCGCTGACCGAGACCGACCCCCAGCGCATTGGCCTGTCAGCCACGCAGCGTCCCCTCAGCGAGGTTGCGCGCTTCCTTGGCGGCGGCGGCCGGGAGGTTGCAATTGTCGACGCCGGGGTGCGCAAGCCGATGGAGCTGACCATCGAGGTGCCGGTCGACGACATGAGTGACCTCGACCGCGGCGCGGAGCGAAGCGGTGACGTGTCCACACCGCACGCCCCGCGACGCAGCATCTGGCCCGCGGTGACCCCGCGGCTGCTGGAACTGATCCGCGAACACCGCTCGACGATCGTGTTCGTCAACTCGCGCCGCCTCGCCGAGCGGCTCAGCGGACAGCTCAACGACCTCGCCGGCGCGGACCTGGTGCGTGCCCACCACGGCTCCATCGCCCGCGAGCAGCGCACGGTGGTCGAGGACATGCTCAAGGAGGGCCGGTTACCGGCCATCATCGCCACCTCATCGCTCGAGCTCGGGATCGACATGGGAGCCGTCGACCTCGTCGTCCAGGTGGGGTCGCCGCTGACCGTCGCAAGCGGCCTGCAGCGGATTGGTCGCGCCGGTCACAGCGTGGGGGCGGCATCGCGCGGAACCATTTTCCCGACCCACCGCGGCGACCTTCTCGAGGCGGCGGCAATCGCCGAGCGCATGCTCGACGGCGCCATCGAGGAGACGCGTGTGCCGCGCAACCCCCTCGACATCCTGGCCCAACAGATCGTGGCCATGGCAGCCCTGGACACCTGGGATGTTGAGGAGCTGCAGCGCATCGTGGTCCGTGCCTATCCGTTCTCCGACCTCACCCAGCGCGCGTTCGAGGCAACGCTCGACATGCTCGACGGCCGCTACCCATCTGAAGAGTTCGGCGAGTTGCGTGCGCGCATTGTCTGGGACCGGGTCGCGGGGACGATCCGCGGCCGCGCGGGCGCGCAGCGCCTGGCTGTGACCAGTGGTGGCACGATCCCCGACCGCGGGCTGTACAGCGTCAACATCTTCGAGGACGGACGTCGGGTCGGCGAGCTCGACGAGGAGATGGTGTACGAGCTGCGCGCCGGTGAGGTGTTCATCCTCGGGGCCACCAGCTGGCGATGTGTCGACATCACGCCACAGCAGGTGCTGGTGCTGCCCGCTCCTGGCGAGCCGGGGAAGATCGCCTTCTGGCATGGCGACTCCGTCGGCCGCCCGTACGAGGTCGGCGCCGCGGTGGGCGAACTGGTGCGCGAGCTGCGCAGTGGCGACCACGCTGCCGCGCTGCAG
>JALZAG010000252.1 GCA_030948445.1 Candidatus Dormiibacterota bacterium | reverse complement strand
AGACCATCAAGGCGACGCTGCGCAATGCGCAGGTGCTCGAGACCACCGTCGGCGATGTCGTGGGGCTGGGGTCCACGGTGACCATTCGCGACGAGTTCGGCGAGTCGACCTACGTGATCGTCGGTCCTGTGGAGGCCGATGTGGCGGGCGGTCGGATCTCGATGGTGTCCCCGCTGGGCGCCGCCCTGATGGGACGAACCGTGGGCGACGAGGTCAGCTTCGCGTCCCCCGGTGGAACGCGAAGCGCCATGATCGCCGCCGTTCGCTGACGAGGGGTGGTCTACGTGCCCAGTTGCTGCTCGCTTGTTTGGGCATCTGGCCCTGTGCGTCTTTGCCCACCCGGTCCAGGCGGGGTGGCTGCCGCGTGAACTGCCAGGAGGGCAGGCGGGAAGGATCGCGGTGGCCGCGAGCTTCGGCGGGCATTCCAACGAAGTCGTCGTTGAGGGCCGACCGCCTAGCTGAGCACCGGTCGGTCGGCCCGCTCGCACGCGCGGCCGTGTGGGGCGCCGGTAGCTGAATCCACCGCAAGGAAACGTTCGACCCCGCGTTTAAGCGAACGGGCCCCCATGCCCATGCAGGACGCCGAGTGCCTTTCAGGAAGGGACGAACGTGAACCGAGTTCAAATGCGCCGTCGTCTGTCGATCGCGGGCGTCGCAGCGATGCTCGCCAGCGCAGCTGGCGTCACCTCCGTGACAGCCCGCGCCGACACGAGCGTCAGCCTGGCCAACAGCGTGCTGCACCACCTTGACCGGGCGACCGCGGTCGGCGGCACGGACCCCGCCCGAGTCATCGGACTGGGGATGAGCCTCTCGCGGCCCAACCCGTCGGGGGAGGCCACCTACCGCCAGCAGATCTACGACCCGAGCAGCCCGCTGTACCACCACTTCCTGACACCGGCCGCCTTTGACGCCCAGTTCGGTGTGCCGCCTTCGCGGCAGCAGGCGTTGATGACTTGGCTGAAGAAGGGTGGCCTCGCAGTGCAGGTCATCCCCGGTGCGAGCGACTATCTCACCGCGTCGGGAACGGTTGGTGCCATCGAGCGTCTCCTGCAGGTGCGCTTCAGCGACTTCACCTTCAACGGCACCTCGTTCTATGCGGCGGCGACCGCGCCGACGGTGCCTGCGTCGATCGGCATCGCAGGCATCACCGGGCTGAACAACCTCGAGGGCCCGCGCTTGCTCCCGCGCCAGGGGACGGCGCCCAAGGCTATCCAGCGACCCGCGGTGGTAGGCCCCAACACCAACATGGGATTGACCACGCCATACGACCTCTGGGCCGTCTACCACCAGCCGAGCAACAACCTCGGCGACGGCCAGCAGATGGCGATCTTCGGCTGGGGTACCACCAACAACACGCTGAGCGACATGCGCCAGTTCGAGCGTGAGTACAGCTTTCCGGCGATGCCGTTGACGGTCAATTACTACGGGACGGAGAGCGCCATCACCGACAAGGGTGGCGAGCCCGAGTGGAATATCGACACCCAGGCTTCGAGCGGCATGGCGCCCCACGCTGCGGCACTGAAGATGTACTTCGGCAAGGCAGGCACCGACCCCGACCTGATCGCCGCCTACAACGCGTGGACGGGCGACGCCAATGGTCCGCTCCAGGGCAGCTCGTCATTCAGCGGCTGTGAGGAGGCTCCCGGCACCGACACCTTTGGAGGAGGCCCGGGCAACCCCGGCAGTGTCCTCACCATCGCCAACGCCATGCAGGACCAATACGAGGCGGCCCTGAGCAAGGCGGTCACCGAGGGCCGGACCATGTTCGCCTCCACCGGTGACACAGGCTCCGGTTGTCCCGCGCTTTCGTTGCTCCTCAACGGCGTCACCTTGGTGCCGACACCGCAGCAGGGCTACCCCGCGATCAGCCCGAACGCGGTCGGCGTCGGCGGCACCGTTCTGTATTGGGACGGTGGCGGGTCAACCCCAAGTACGGGCGCCACGGCGACGCGCTCACTGGAATACTCGTGGACGCATACCGGCGGCGGGACCAGCCTGTTCCTGCAGGCTCCTGCCTACCAGCAGGGGGTGCCGACAATCGTGGGCCACTGCATTTCAGATCCCCACGGCAACCCCTATGTGCCCGCTTTCCCGTTGTGCCGCGGCAACCCCGATGTCGCCGCCCAGTCAGGCGACGTCATCGGCAACGGCTACACAGTGACGATGGGGGGCACCAACGACCAGGCCGGCGGCGGCACCAGCCTGTCGTCGCCGCTCTGGCTGGGCATGTGGACGCGCGTCCAGGCGGCGGCGACCAACCCCGCTGGCAACGGCTTCGCCAACAACTCCTTCTATGCCATCGGCAAGGACGCCACCAAGGACGCCAACGACTTCTTCGACATCGGTAGCGCCAGCACCGAGACCGTGGTGTCGTGCAACGGCGCCAACTGCTCCCACGTCGGCTGGGACTACACCTCTGGCTGGGGCAGTCCCAACCTCACCGGTCTCATGACCGACCTCGACGGCAAGACCGCCCCCACCAATTCGCCGACGGTGGCTGCCGTGCCGCCGCCACCGCCACCGGACACAGACACCCACGGCGGCAACTCGTGCCCCGGGCCACAGGTCGTCGACGCCACCGGGGACGCGATCAACAACACCCCCGGTGCCCCGCCGACGGGCACCAACACGCCCAACTACGACCTGGTCAACTCGACCTTCTCGCAGCCCGACGCCAGCACTCTGCGGGTGACGATCGCAGTCACTGATCTGGAGGGGTCGCCGAACGGACCCAATGATGCCAACCTCGGCGAGGTATGGATCTCCGGGCTGTGGAGCTACAACAACAAGACATACGACGCCCTCGCCAAGAGCACCGGTCCCAACTCAACAGCCGCGTGGTCATTCTCCTACGGCGTCTACGACGGCAATCTGTTCCACAACCAGACCGCTGCTAAGGCCAGCAGCCACGCCACCAACGGCACATACGCGGGTGGCGCGGCCGGGACAGTGGTCATTGACGTGCCGCTCTCCGGTATCGGCAGCCCGCCGCCGGGCGACATGCTCAGCAGCCTGCGCATCGAGAGTCACGGCGGACCCGCGGGCGATGCCACGTACTGGACGACCGCCGTGGATCGCGGTCCCGACAGCGGTTACGGTGCACCCTTCGTCATCGGCCAGAGCTGCCCCGCAGCCAATGTTCCCGAGGTTGGCTACACGCCAGCGCTGGTCGTGGGCGGTGCGGCGGTGTTCGTCCTGGTGGGGGCGAGGCGGCGTCGGGGGGGCACACTGGCCGGGGTATGACTCAGGGAGGCGCCACGGTGGCGGAGAGTTCGGCGCGCCCGCGAGCGCTGGGTCCGCGACCCCTCTAGGCCGGTGCGTGCGCCGATGGGCGGGGTTAGGTCATGGCCACGCACGATGGTGTTCGCGGTGTGCTCCACGACCTGGGTGCCTCCTGCGTGATCCACCAACGGCGATGGTTTCAGCCATCCGGCAGCCAGATGCGGAACATCGCTCCCGCGGCGGCGTCGCCGTAACTGAGCTGTCCGCCATGGGCGCGAATGATCGATGCGGCAACAGCCAGACCGAGGCCAGCGCCCCCCAGCGGTCCACCCGGAGTGCGTGCAAGGTTGGCGCGGAAGAATCGG
>JALZAG010000170.1 GCA_030948445.1 Candidatus Dormiibacterota bacterium | reverse complement strand
GGGCAGGGCGAGCGTGCAGAGAATCTCGGCCACGGCCCGATCTTAGGCGGCGTGGTGCTGGATCGTCCGCAAGCAGGTCTCGGCTACAATGAGCACTGTCTTGCGTTCATCTTTTCGCGGGCGGTCGCACAGGCCGCCGGTCGCGAGGCCCCGTCCCGTCGCCTTCGGCGTCGACGAAGAGGCCGCGACAGAACCGATTCAACAGTCCGCTCCCTTCGATGGGCTGGGGCTCAGTGCTGCCATGCTGACCACCGTCGGGGAGATGGGCTTCACCATGGCCACGCCGATCCAGGCGGGGGCCATCCCGCCCGCGTTGCGGGGCCAGGACGTGATCGGGCAGGCCCATACCGGCAGCGGCAAGACCGCCGCCTTCGGCATCCCCATCATCGAGCAGCTCGACCCCCGCAAGGGCGCGGTCCAGGCCCTGATCCTCTGTCCGACGCGCGAGCTCGCCGTCCAGGTGCACGACGAGATCACCGTCCTGGCCGAGCGCCACCAGATCTCATCGGTGGCGATCTATGGCGGCGATTCGATGGCCCGCCAGCTCGATGCCCTCCGCGCCGGCGCGCACATCGTGGTGGCCACGCCCGGCCGGCTCGCCGACCACATCCAACGCGGCTCGCTGAGCCTCGAGCGCGTGCGCTTCGCGGTGCTCGACGAGGCCGACCGGATGCTCGACATGGGCTTCGCGCCTGACGTCGAGAAGATCCTTCGTCAGTGCCCCACCGACCGTCAGACCCTGCTGTTCAGCGCCACCATGCCGGAGTGGGTCAGGCGGCTGGCGCTGCGCCACATGCGTGACCCGGTCACCGTGGCGATCAGCATCAGGCCCGAGATCACCGCCGGCGTGCGCCAGCTCTACGTGCAGACAACCTGGGCTGACAAGGTCGACGTGATGATGCGCATCCTCGACCAGCCGGACGTGGTGATGTCGCTCATCTTCGTCGAGACCAAGCGCACCGCCGACCTGCTCCAGGCCCAGCTCGAGCGCCGCGGGCAGAGCGTTGGAGTGCTGCACGGTGACCTCACGCAGAAGGAGCGCAACGCGGCCATGAAGGCGTTCGTCGACACCCACGTCAAGCACCTCATCGCCACCAACGTCGCCGCTCGTGGGCTCGACATCGACGACATCTCCCACGTCATCAACTACGACGTTCCCACCACCCCCGACGAGTACCTCCACCGCGTCGGCCGCACCGCCAGGGCGGGTCGCACCGGCGTGGCCATCACCCTGATCACCCCGAGCGAGATTCTCAAGCTGCGCGACGTCGAGAAGCACGCGCGCACCACCATCGAGGCCGCCAGCCTCGAGGACTTCCCGGTCCAGCCGACGACCGCAGCCAGCTGACCCACTGGTCCGCCGGGTCGGCTAGGGTGGGCGCGGTGAGCGAGCTGAAGGTCCACGACAGCGGCGAGGGACCCGCACTGCTGATGCTACATGCGTTCCCTCTCGACGCCTCGATGTGGGACGCGCAGGTGGCCGCCCTGAGCGGCCGATACCGCTGCCTCCGCCCCGATTTCTGGGGATGCGGTGGTTCCCCCCCACCGCCGGGTGCGGTGACCGTCGACAGCTACTCGGCCGCAGTCCTGCGCGAGCTCGACGAGCGTGGCGTCACCGACTTCGTGGTGTGCGGCTCGTCGATGGGAGGCTACCTGGCCTTCGCGCTGATGCGCGCCGCCGGCGACCGTGTGCGCGCCGTGGTGCTCGCGGGCACCCGCGCCGCCGCCGACGGCGACACAGCCCGCGCCGCGCGCACGGAGATGGCAGACCAGGTGCGCGCCGGTGGAATTGAGGCGATCGTCGAGACCATGACCGAGCGGCTGCTCTGTCCGCGCTGTCGAGACGAGGTGCACATCGCCGACCCGGTGCGTGGCCGCATCCGTCGTTGCAGCCCTGACGGCGTCGTCGCCGCCCTCGAGGCAATCGCGGGGCGACCTGACAGCACCCCGATGCTGCGCGACATCCGGGCACCCGCCCTGGTGGTCTGCGGTACCGCCGACAGCATCGTTCCGATCGACGAGTCGCGCGCCATGGCGGCGGCAATCCCGAGCGCCCAGCTGCACGAGCTCGAGGGCACCGCTCATCTCCCCAACCTCGAGCAGCCGATGACGTTCAGCGCGCTGCTGGGCGACTTCCTCGATGACTCACACGCCAGGGCCTGAGCAGCCCACCCGGGCCACGCCCGACCCAGTCGTGGAGCCGGTTGGCGTCGCCGGCAAACCGGCCGGCGCGGTGCGACGCGCGGTTCGCACGGTCGCTGTCGACGTCTCGCCACTGCGGGACTTCCGCGACTTCCGGCTGCTGTTCATCGGACAGGCGGTGTCGTTCGCCGGGACCATGATCACCTACGTCGCGGTGCCGTTCCAGGCGTACGCGCTGA
>JALZAG010000167.1 GCA_030948445.1 Candidatus Dormiibacterota bacterium | reverse complement strand
GGGCAGGGCGTCTGTGACGGGTTCCCGCAGGTGGTGGGCGGGCCACCGAACAGGCCGATACTGCTGAAGTAGCCGAACGCATCCCCTTTCACGGGCTCTTCGGATTTCAGCAGGGCGTGAGGGTGGCGAGTAGGTCCCAGTTGGGCCGCCCGGCGTAGAGCAGCACCCGGATCCGGTGGTTGCGGAACCGTCTCAGGCCGAACGCAACGCGCTTGATGCGCTTGATCAGGTTGTTGGCCGCTTCGGTAGGACCGTTGCTCAGATGGGCCTGGTGCCAGGCGGCGATCTGGTGCTTCCACCGGATGAGCGTGCGTCCGAGCGAGCGCACCTCGATCGGACAGGACTCGTCCTGCAGGTCTCGGCCGAGCCGGTCGACGAAGGCCACTGCCAGGTCGGGATCGTGATGCTCATAGATGCTCCTCACCACCTCCTGTCGGTTAACCGGCCCTGAGACAGCCGTCGGAGGGAAATCCACCAACGGTTGCTCCGGGCGTCAGATAATCGACGAAGGAGGACGCCATGGCGTCGGTTCGTGTTGTTGGTTCGCCGGAGGGTCATCGCCTCGTCGGTGATGGCTCGGTGGTCGGAGCGGGCAACCGCTTCCTCGGGCACCTGGTGGTGCGGGGGTTCTCGCCGGCGACGGTGCGCGCCTATGCATTCGATCTGGCCAACTTCGCCAGGTTCCTCACCGATCGATCGCTCAGGCTGGCCGAGGTCGTGTCGCCCGATCTGTTCGACTATCTGGACTGGCAAGCGCGGCTGACGACAAGCGGCGACACGGTGGTGGCCCTGCGTCAGCGACGGCCGGCGCCCGCGACCATGAACCGGCGAGTCGCTGCGGTGCGTGGGCTGTTCGAACATCTGGTCATGACGGGGGAGCTCGCTGACAACCCGGTGCCGGCCGCTCGCCGCGCGTCGGGATTGCGGGGCCAACGCAACGGGTTGTTGGGTCATGTCGCCGTCCGGCAGCGGTCGGGCGGACGGCTGGTGCGCGAGCCAAAGCGGCTGCCGGAGAGCTTGGCTCCCGATGATGTCAGCGCGTTCCTGGCCGATCTCGATACCCGCCGCGACCGGGCGATGGTCCTGGCCATGGTTCTGGGCGGGCTGCGCGCCGCCGAGGTCCGGTCCCTGCGCCTCGCCGATGTCGACTTGGCCCTGCGACGGGTCCGGGTCGTTGGCAAGGGCGGCAAAGAGCGGGTGGTGCCGATCGACGAAGTGTTCTTCACCGAGTGCGCCGCCTACATGCGTGTCGAACGACCGCAGGGGTGTCGCACACCGGAGTGTTTCGTCGTGCTGCGCGGGCCGAGCCGAGGCCACGCGATGACCGAGGCCGGCATGCGAAAAGTGTTCCGAACGCACCGGGCCCGGTCGGGGGCGACCAGGGTGCGGCCCCATCGCCTCCGTCACACCTATGGGACCGAGTTGGCCACCGCCGGGATTGACCTGCTTGTTCTGCGCGAGTTGATGGGACATGCGTCACCGGAGACCACGGCCCGCTACGTCCACCTCTCGTCGGACACGCTGGCCGCCGAGTTCGCTGCCGCCCGGGCAGCCACGAGACGATGAGCACCTCGGCAGCGACATCAACGGCGCTGGGCACCGACCTGCTCGCCGCGTTCACCGAGCACCACGAGGCGCTGGGCGGCCAGCCCGACTATCGCCGCCGGCGACTGGCCGCGGCACGAGCGTTCCTTGACATCCATCCGGATCTGGATGAGTGGATGGCGATGCCTGTCGATGCACGCCTTGTCGAACTGCACCGGCGCAACTTCGCTTGGCCGGTAGTTGCCTTCGCCATCGCGTCGGGGCACACCCGCGCCGATGTCGACTTCTTGTTCGCCAAGAACTTTGGTCACAGCATGGCCCGCTGGATTGCCTGCCTGTTCCCGGGCGACGTCGACCGTCTCCGCACCGCGGCCGACAGGCTCGGCGCCGCGGCACCGGGCGTGGCCGTGCGGGAGGTGTTGCCTCTCGCAGTTGCTTTCGCGGGCCGGTCACCGAGCTCGCTGACCGTCGAGGACCTCGACGCGCTCTGTGAAGCGATCGACACGACTCCGAGGCTGACCGAGGCGATGCGGCGCAGTCGTCGAGGCCACCTGTTCCGCCTCCGTCGCCTGCTGTTCGAGGCTGGGATGGTCGAGTTGCCCGCCCAGCACCGACGCCAGGGAGGCCCCGCCACCCGCCAAGCCCGGCTCGCCTCCGTCGCTGCGCCCGGGGTCCGTCGGAGCCTGGTTGCCTATCTCGATGTCCGGGCGACAGTGCTGCGGCCCAAGACCATCGACAAGCTCACCAGCGCCCTAGCCATCTTCGGCGAGTTCATCTGCGGCCATGACCCGCAGCTGAGGTCCATCGCCAGCCTCGAGCGGCGCCACATCGAAGCATTCCTCGCCTGGACGTCGACCCGGGCCAGTCGCGGCAGCCACGATCCCACCCGAGCCGTGGGTCCCCACGTCCACGCCCATGCCGCCATCACCCTTCGAGGGTTCCTCGATGACATCACGGCTTGGGGCTGGGCCGACGCACCTCGGCGGCGGCTGATGTTCGACACCGACATCCCTCGCCAACCCGAATCGTTGCCCCGAGCGCTCCCGCCCGACATCGACGCTGCCGTCATGGGTGCCGTCGGCGGCCTCGACGACCGGTTCGCTCGGATCGGCATCACGGTGCTGCGTCACACCGGTCTGCGCATCGGCGAGCTGCTCGACCTCGAGCTCGAAGACCTCGTCGACTACGCAGCCAACGGCACCTGGCTTCGCGTGCCGCTGGGCAAGCTCAACACCGAGCGCTCTGTTCCCGTCGACGACATTGCCCTCGAAGCCCTCAACGAATGGCTTGCTCACCGGTCCGGCCAGCGGGCTCGACCCCACCCACGGGACGGCCACCTCGCCGACTTCATCTTCGTCGAGCGGGGTCGACGCCTCGGCACAGCGCGCATCCAGCGAGGGCTGCGAGATGCCGTGGTCGGCGCCGGCCTCGACGGCCCGGACGGCCAGCCGCTGCGCGTTATCGCCCACCAGCTCCGTCACACCTGGGCGACCGAGCTGGCCAACGCCGGCATGTCGATCCAGGCACTCATGACTCTCCTGGGGCACCGCAGTCCCGAGATGACGATTCGCTACGCACGGCTGGCGTCGCCGACTCTCAAGGCGGCATACGACCAAGCCGCCGGCAAACTTGCCCGGCGCATCCCGGTCGCGCCCGCAGGGAGACCCGCCGCCCCTGACAGGGTCGAGTGGCTCGCCGCCGAGATGCTCAAGACCCGCGTTGCTCACGGCTACTGCTCACGCGACCTCGCTGCCGAGGCATGCCCCTACGCCAACGTCTGCGAGACCTGTCCAAACTTCGTCACTACTGCCGACTTCGCCCCCGCCGTCCGGGCGCAGCTCGACGACGTTCGCCAGCTGCGCGAGGACGCCGAAGCCCGCGGCTGGACTTCCGAAGCCGCCCGCCACCAACGGGTCATCACCAGCCTCGAGAAGCACCTCCGCCGACTCAAAGCCGACAGCACCCAAGGAAGCCCCGCATGATCCCACCCCCGAGGGCCGGTTAATT
>JALZAG010000166.1 GCA_030948445.1 Candidatus Dormiibacterota bacterium | reverse complement strand
GGAAGCTGGTTGGGTAGGCGCCGTTCTGAGGCACCACTGTGGTGACGTCGGTCACCGTGAAGGGCTCGATCGTCTTCAGGTACGTGGCGTACGCGATGTACTGCGCGGTGTCCATCTCCAGCGCCGGTCCCTCCTCGATGGGTGACAGCTGGGGGATGACTCGGTTGACGGCGGCGCGGTTGGCCGCGGCGGCCCACTGCTGCACGATGCCCACGGCCGCCTGGGGCGTGGTCGCCGGCGGCTGCGGAGTCGCCGTTGGTGCGCTGGTGGCCCCATTGGGGGTCCCACCGCCTCCGTTGTCCGCGGAGCTGCCGCAGCCGGACACCAGTAGCAGGGTGACCATTGCCGCGACGCGGCTGAGCGCTCGCACGGCGCGGCGACACCTCATGCCGCGGATCATGCCGATTTGGCTGGGGGAATTGCGAGTCGCACGACAGGCTGGCCGGTGACGTGGACGCTCCCGGTACGATGCCGCGACCGCAGCATTCCGGCCATCATGGGGCTCCATGACCTTCACCTCCGCGCGTCTCACCGCACTCGCCGTCCCAGCCGGGCTGGTGCTGGCCGGCTGCGGTTCGTCGCACATCACCGCCGGCACCGTGAGTCCGGCGCGAACATCGACCCCGTCGCCATCCGCGGCCTCGCTCCAGGCCGCGCTCACCGCCAGCGACATCGTCAACAGCGGCTTCTTCAGCCAGAGGAGCGACAGCCTGCTCGGGGGCCTGGCCAACACCGATGCCCGGGTATTCGCCAACGCCGACAGCACCATGGTGGTCGAGGTGGACCTGGTGTCCGATACGGGTGCGACGGGCCCGGCATCGGACTACCCCCCGTATCAGAGCGCAGCCGCGATGCAGGCGGGGACGCAGCCGGCCACGTCGTCGCCGGGTCTCGGTCAGCAGTCGAACGAATTCGTCGGCACCAACGCGGCGGGCAAGAACGTCGTTGCCATCTCGTTCATCGAGGGGAGTTACATCGTGGTGGTCACCACCGTGGGCAACAGCACGGCGACCACCGACGTCGTCAAGACCAGCGCTGAGTCGATTGCGCTGGCGCAGGACAACAAGATCAACAGCATTGGGGGTTGAGGTGAGCACACCCCTGACCGGAACCGTTGCGATCGTCACCGGTGCCTCCAGTGGCATCGGCGAGGCGACCGCCCTCTCGTTGACGCAGAGCGGCGCCAGCGTGGTCATCGCCGCTCGCCGTCGCGATCGTCTGGAGGCGCTGTCAGCGCGAATCGGCGAGGCCGGCGGCGCTGCGGTGGTGGTGGAGTGCGACGTCACCGACCAGACGCAGGCGCGTGGTTTGGTTCACCGCACCGTGACGGAGCTGGGTCGGCTCGACATCCTCATCAACAACGCCGGGGTGATGCTGCTCGGCAAGGTGGAGGGCGCGGACACAGCGAAGTGGCGGCAGATGCTCGACCTCAACGTCGCCGCTCTGATGAACCTGTCGCACGCTGCGCTGCCGCACCTGCTCGAGGCCGCGCAGAAGGAACCGCGGCGCGCGGCCGACATCATCAACGTCAGCAGTGTCGCCGGGCGGGTGGCGCGCGTCGGCAGCGGCGCGTACAACGCCAGCAAGTGGGCGGTCAACGCGTTCAGCGAGGCGCTGCGCCAGGAGGTGACCGGACGTCATGTGCGTGTCGGCCTCATCGAGCCCGGCGCGGTTGACACCGAGCTTGCATCGCACAACACCGATCCCGAGGTGATGGCCGGCATGCAGCGGCGCTTCGGGTCAATCGAGAGGATGACGTCTGAGGACATTGCCGCGGCCGTGCTGTTCATGGTGACGCGCCCGCGCCACGTCGCCGTCAACGAGATCCTGATCAGGCCCACCGAGCAGGCGGACTGAGCCTGTAGCGACGTCTACGCGCTTGATCGGGATTTAAGCCCGGGGGTCGTGGCCACGCCGCCGGCGATGATTGCCACGGAGGGCCGGGATCGCCAGAAGGCGCCGCCTCGAGGGGCGGGCCGGACGTCTTCCCCCCAATCCCATTGAGCGGACGCTAGCGCGTCAAGCCCACCAGGGAACCGGGGGAGTGGTCTGGGACGGCTGCGGTCGCGCCTCGAAAGCCTCGCAAGAGACTGCGCCCGCCGTTCGTTGAACTGGCAGGGAGGTGGCCGGATGCAGTCGCGGAGTCTTCGACGTCCTCGCGCACGCCGTGCGTTCACAGCGGGTGCGGTGCTGGTGGGCGTCCTGGCCACGACGTCCCCGGCGCAGGCCGCCGGGTGGACACCGCCGGCCCCCACCTACCAGCTCAATGACTCCTCTGGCGGCAACGTGCTGAGCATCCTGCCCCCCGGCGAGCACGGCCTCTACAACGCCGCCGACATCGCGCTGTGGAAGGGCACCAACGCACGGCCCACCGGCTCGAGCGACCAACTCGGCCCGTACGCCAACCTGCTGTACCACTCGCAGGGACTCACCGACGCACAGCTTCCCAGCTACTTCAACGACGAGTCGTTCGGGATTCCCACCGGCCAGGTGACCCGGACGGAGACACCCTCCGCGACGGTCCCGGTGGTGATCTACCGCGACACCCACGACGTGCCGCACATCTACGCACAGGATCGCGTGTCACTGTCGTTCGGAGCGGGCTACGCAGCCGCCGAGGACCGTCTCTTCATGATGGACGTGCTGCGCCACTACGGCGCCGGCAACCTCTCGGCCTTCCTGGGGCCGTCGTGTGCCGACGAGCAGATGGACCACAACGCCCTGCTACTCGGTGGCTATACGACAGCACAGAAACAAGCACAGCTCGACGCGCTACCGACCCAGTACGGGGTGCTGGGACAGGAGTTGAAGGACTTCTCCAAGTCCTACACCGACGGCGTCAACGCGTACATTGCCGCCGCGCAGACCAACCCCAGCCTCCTCCCTGCCGACTACGGCGCGGCGGTCGGTCCGCCGCAGACATGGGTACCCACTGACATCATCGACATCGCCACCCTCGTCGGCGGCATCTTCGGCAAGGGCGGTGGCAATGAGACGGCCAACGCCACGCTGCTGCGCTACCTGCAGGGCCAGGTGGGCAGCGCTGCCGGGCAGACGATCTTCAATGACGTCAAGCTGCAGAACGACCTCGCCGCGCCGACCACGACGAGCACCTCGTTCCCGTACGAGCTGCCGCCCACGACTGTCGACCCCGCCAAGGTTGCGCTGGTGGACACCAACCAGTTGAGCGGCGGTCCGACTGGAACCACCGCCAACTGCAGCCTCACCGCTCCGAGCCTTCCCGCGCTGCGTATCCTCGAGAGCCTGACCACGCTGCCGCAGGAGATGAGCAACGCGTTGCTCGTCGATGGCGCGCACAGCGTCGATGGTCATCCGATCGCAGTGATCGGCCCCCAGGTTGGGTATTACACGCCGCAGATCCTCATGGAGGAGGACCTGCACGCGCCGGATTTCGACGCCGAGGGCACGGCCTTCCCGGGCACCAACTTCGTGGTCGAGCTCGGCCGCAGTCGCAACTTCGCGTGGTCGGCGACGTCAGCGAACACGGACAACGTCGACCAGGTGGGTGAGAAGATCTGCGACCCCAAGGGCGGGACGCCGGCAGCGCAGGGTACGTCGTACCTCTACAACGGCGTGTGCACGCCGATGGACCACCAGAACTTCAGCGAGACCGCATTCACCAAGCCAGGTGGACTCGGCGCGCCGGTGATGCTCAGCCACGACGTCTACTACGCCGTGCACGGCGTGGTGCAGGGCTGGACCACTGTCAACGGCGCGCCCGTGGCGATCGCCAACAACCGCAGCACATACCACCACGAGGTCGACTCCGGGGTGGGCTTCCTGCGCTGGAATCGCCCGTCGTACACGTTCGACCCGGCGTCGTTCATGCAGGGCGCGGGCAGCATCCAGTACACCTTCAACTGGTTCTACATCGACACCAACACCATCGCGTACTACCAGAGCGGGCTCGACCCGATTCGCGCCGGCGGGGTCGACCCCAACCTGCCCACCTGGGGCACCGGCATCGCGGACTGGCAAGGATATCTCTCCTTCGACGCACACCCGCACCAGACCGGGGCTGCCTCCGGCTACATCCTCAGCTGGAACAACAAACCGGCGCCCAACTTCGCTGCCGCTGACGACAACTACACCTACGGCGCAGTCCAGCGTGTGCTCTCGCTGCAGCGCGCGCTCACCGCTCAGCTGGCTGCACACGGCAATGCCCTGACCCGCGCCAACCTGGTCAGCGCGATGGAGACGGGAGCCACGGTGGATCTCACCGGCACGACTGTC
>JALZAG010000184.1 GCA_030948445.1 Candidatus Dormiibacterota bacterium | reverse complement strand
CTCCTCGAAGGTTGAGTCGCGGGCGAGGTCGACGATGTCGTACCCCGAGTACAGCAGCCGGCCGGTGCGGCCGTCGATGTCGCAGAGCGCGCTGCGCCCGGCGACGATGCCCTCAAGACCGCCCTTGGTTGCCGGGGCTGCCCGCTTGGGCGTGGCCTGGGTGGTGGCCATCAGCGCGGCACTGCTCCGAAGGTCCAGGACTCCCCGCCGCACTGCGGGCACGCATTGGGACGGCGCAGCCCGGTGACGGTGTTGGCGCACCAGTCGCATGTCCAGTGGGTGTGGCGGACGTGGCGCAGCAGGTCGGCACGGGTGAGGATGCCCACCAGCTTGCCGTCACGCGCCACCGGGAGGCGGCGGATCCGGCGGGTCAGCATGATCTCCGCGGCCGAGTCGAGCGTGGCGTTCTCGTCGGTGGTGATGACGTCGCGGGTCATCACCTCGTCGACGGTGGTGCCTGCCTTGCCGAGCACGTCGGACTCCGCCACGATGCCCAGGATGTGGTGCTCGTCGTCGACCACCGGCACGCCGGTGATGCGGCTGTCGACGATCAGCGCCACGGCGTCGTCGACGCTGTCGCCGGAGTGCACCACGAGCACGTTGGCGACCATCACGTCGGCGACGGTGATCTGAGCGGGGTCGATCCCGCCCACCTTCTTGTCGAGCATCTCCACCAGAGTGTAGAGCCGTGCGGCGCGGCACAGCACAGTCGGTGGAACCATGTGTGTGCGGGTTGCGTTGAGCGGGGCATGGCCAACCGCCTGATGCGCAGCCTGCTCGTCTGGCTGCCGTTCGCCGTCCTGGCCACGTTTGCGGCCGGCCTCGCCTACGGGCTCGACCAGCAGAACCTGCGGGCGGCCGCCAACGACCCGCAGATCCAGCTCGCCGAGGACGCGGCGGCGAGTCTCGACGCGGGCGCCCCCGCCACCAGCGTGGCGCCGGCTGCACCGGCGCGCGTCGACATCGCTCGATCGCTGGCGCCGTTCGTGATCGTCTATTCGCTCGATGACAAACCGCTGGCCTCCAGCGGCGCGCTCGACGGCGCCGTCCCGGTGCCACCGTCAGGAGTGTTGGCGAGTGCGCGCACTGCCGAGGACCGGGTGACGTGGCAACCGCGCAGCGGCGTGAGGATCGCTGCCGTGGTGGTTGCGTATCGCGGCGGCACAGTGCTCTCCGGCCGCTCTCTGCGACTGGTGGAACAGCGCGCCGACGATGCCCTGCGCGTCACCGCGGTGCTGTGGATTGGTGCGCTGGTGCTCACCTGGCTCGCCATCGTCGGCGCTGCGCTGCTGGCCGAGCGGTCCCCCCGCGCCACCCCGTAACCTACGGCCAGACAGTCGGCAGTTTTCAGGAAGAGGCGCGCATGAGCGATCAGCCGAGTCCCCAGACGTCCCGCATCGCCGATCCCATCCCGCTGCTCCCCCGCGGCGAGCTTCTCTTCGAAGGGATCCCGCTGCGGGCCGTGGTGATGGAGGCGCTTGCGCCCTCGCTGTCCCACGGATGCCTGGTGGTGCGAGACCGCGATCGCGGCGCCGTGGTGCTGGTCCGCGACGGCGGCCTCGTCGAGGTGCACGCCTTCAGCGGCGCCACCGCGCGCACCGGTGAGGGCGTGCTCACCGAGGTGCAGAGCTGGTCGGAGGCGGTGGTCACAGCGCACCGCCTCGACCCGCTGCTGGTCGACGTCTGCGAGGCGCTGCTGCGCGGCGAGATCATCTACAGCGACCTCCGCCTCGACTGGGTGGAGTGGCCCAACCTGCTCGCGGACTTCAGCCGTCGCGGCGGCGCCTACGCGGTGGAGATCTTCACCCCGGCCGGGCGTGGGGTCACCTGTGTGGCGGTGGGACAGCAGGCCCTCTCGTACACCGACATCCATCCTGCCCTGGGTGACCCCGTGCTCCTCGAGGCGATGGCCGCCAACCGCGATGGCAGCATCCGGGTGCGTCGCCTCAACGCCGCGTCGTTTGCCGCCACCGCGATGGCCACCGGGGCCCTGCCGGCGAGCGTCACCCCGAGGCAGTCGCGGACGCCGGCCTACGCCGCGGACTCCCCCGAGCACGTGGGCAACGGGGCGGGTCGCGGCGAGCCGCGTTCCAGCGCCCCGGCAGCGCGCGAGTCGGTGAGCCAGGAGAAGGAGCGCTCCCCGGCTGACCAGCCCGAGCACGCGGCGAGCGCCTCTGGCAGCGGGCCGGTCGGCGGGCGGCCCACCGTCGACGATGCCCTGCCCGACCTCACCTGGGTGGCCCCGTGGCAGACGCCGTGGCGCGACGAGCCCACCCAGGCTGGACAGTCGGGCGGTTCACTGGTCGGCCGGCCCACCTCGACCACCGCGGCTCGCCCGTCCGTCGGGGACATGCTCAGTGAGCTGCGCGGGATCGCGCAGCGCCGCCTCCAGCTCTCCGCCTCGCGCGTCGAGACAGTCCTCGACGAGGCGGCGCGCGAGCAGCGCACCCTGGACTCCGTCCTCGAGGAGATCAGGTCGATGAGCATCCGCGGCGTCATGCCCTCGACGGTCGATGCCATGGTCGCGGAGATGAAGATCGCCGCCGCAGAGTTCCGCCCGGCGTAACGGCTACCTGCCGGGCGCCACCTGGACGACGCTCGATCCTGACGAGCTTCCTGAGGTGGACGACACCGTCTCGGTGAGGTTGTAGAAGCCGGTGGCGAGGCTGGGGGGCAGGACGATCACGCTCACCGGACTGCTCGGTGTCCCATCGCTTGCCGTCAACGGCGCGCCCGCTAGGGAGGTCGACGCGTCGCCGCCTTGCTTCAGCGAATTCACGTCGCGGTAGGGACCTCTGAGCGCCACCGTCAACGACACCGTCCGCGTGGTGCTGTCGGTGGTCACCACACTGTGCGCGGTCCAGTGCACGGTCAGGGTCTGCCCCGGGTGCCACACGGACACCACGTCGGCCGCGTCGCAGCACGTGTATTGGTAGCGGGTGAAGGTGGCCAGCGGCGCGGAGGAGCACCCCGCCAGGCCCACTCCGGCGAGCAGCCCCGCCACCGCGCAGTTGACGACACGCACTGTTGGCGCACTATACGGCGATGGCCGAGCCGCCAATGCAGGTGGTGTTTGCGCTCCTCGACGCACGGCGCCGCCACGACATCGCCGCCGTCACCGAGCTCCTGGACCCCGCCGTGGTGCACCAGGGCATCACCGAGGAGCTGGTCTGCCACAACCGCGACGAGGTGCTGCACAACGTGCGCCGCAGCTTTCAGGCCGGCGACGAGGCCATCGACCATCTCGAGTTGGTGGCCGCGGGTGAGTCGGTGATCCTCGGCCT